>JAADGX010000087.1 GCA_013152135.1 Chlorobiota bacterium | reverse complement strand
GTAAAAAGGATGTAGGAGGCGCCTCCCGGCGCCGAATCCTTCCTGCCGATAAAATCAAGTTGGGTGGGAATCCAGAGCCTGTTATTAACCACAAAGGACACAAAGGGTTTCATAAAGTACGCGAAGAGAACAAATCCGCAAATCCGTCAATTCGTCAATTCGAAAATTCATTTAGCATTCAACATTCAGCATCGCTCTTCCGTGGTCTGTCGTCCGTGGTCCGTGGTCAGATTCGCCAATTCAGCGTTCACTAATTCGGGAACAGGCCCGAAGAGCGGGGCAGGAAGTTCCCTCCTACAAGTTCTAATGGACAGCATGCAATTCGTTAATCCGCCAATTCGTTAATTCGTCAATTAATTCAGCTTTCAGCATCGCTTTGCCTCGTCTCGGCCTGTTTTTCGATTATGTCCTTTTGCTTAAGTTGCATCCTGTAGCCGTCTGAAAAGGAGAACCATGGCAAGAAAGATCAACCCGTTTCATGAGTACGAGTACCCGCCGTTCGAGGGATTTCCCGCCGATACGCTGTCGTTTCTCCGGAGCCTCAAACGCAACAACGACAGGACCTGGTTCAACAACAACAAGGCGCGGTACGTGGAGAACGTGAAGTTCCCCATGGAAACGTTCCTGTATCATTTACGCGAGAGGCTTCTCCGCACCATTCCCGGCATCGACATCGATCCGAAGAAGTCCATGTACAGGATCTACCGCGACATACGGTTTTCGAAGGACAAGCGTCCGTACAAGACGCACCAGGCTGCGGCGTTTACGTTTACCGGCGGACACCGGAACCACGACCCGGGATTCTACCTCCATATCGAGCCGGGTAACGTCTTTATCGGCGGCGGGTGGTGGATGCCCGAGCCGTCGAAATTGAAAGTATTCAGAAAGGCGCTGGCGGAAGGGTACCCGGAGTTCAGGAAAATCCTGGCCCGGAAGAAATTCGAATCCATGTTCGGAGGTCTCGAGGGTGAAACGTTAAGCCGGGTTCCCCGTGGTTTCGACGCTGGTCATCCGGCGGAGGATCTCCTCCGATACAAACAGTTCCTGGTCAGCACGACCATGCCCTCGGAACGCATTCTCGACGGATCCTTTCTTCGCGAGGCCGCGGACGTGTTTGATACCATGGAGCCCTTTGTACGGTACCTGTTTTCACACAGCAGGTAGGGATCGGTCGGGATGAAAAAGCGCGGACGGTTTTCCATGTTACCAGGTACTTGAAAGTCCTTCAGGGATTCCGTACACTACCCTGGCAAACAGGTAGTACGGTCAACAAGGAGAGTTTTGTCAATGCGAGGGACGGTGTTTATCACGAAGATTGCGGTTTGTATTCTGGCGTTCTCCTCGCTTCTGTCCGCCCAATCGCGCGTCACCGTCGTCACCATTGATGGGAGTATCAATCCCGCTTCCGCTTCCTACATCATCGATGCTCTCGACGACGCCGAGAAGGCCGGTGACGCAGCGCTCGTGCTTGAGCTCAACACGCCGGGCGGCCTCCTGCAATCCACGCGGGACATTGTTTCCGCGTTCCTTTCCGCTCGCATTCCAATCGTCGTGTACGTAACGCCCCGAGGGGGACAGGCCGCTTCCGCCGGGGTGTTCATCACGCTTGCCGCCAATATCGCGGCGATGGCGCCCGGCACCAACATCGGGGCCGCGCACCCGGTTTTCGGACAGGGCGGTGACGTGGAAGATTCCACCAACATCATGATGACGAAAGTCACGAACGATGCGGCGGCGTTCGCCCGGACCATCGCGGAGAAACGGGGGCGCAACATAAAATGGTCGGAACTGGCGGTGCGAAAGAGCGTCTCGCTGACGGAAACCGAAGCGCTGGAGGATAGCGTTATCGATCTCGTCGCAGGCAGCCTGGAGGAGCTCCTGAAGACCATTGACGGCGATTCGGTGGAAACCGCTGCCGGTATGGTTGCCGTCTCCACGGCAGACGCGGACATTGCGCGGCGGGAGATGTCGTTGAAAGAAGAAGTCCTGGACATCCTCAGCGATCCGAACATCGCTTACATCTTGATGATGCTGGGTATTTACGGCTTGTTTTTCGAGCTGTACAACCCCGGCTCCATTCTGCCGGGCGTGGTGGGCGGCATCTGCCTGATACTCGCTTTTTACTCCCTGAACACCCTTCCCGTGAACTACGCTGGGCTTGCGCTTATCCTGTTTGGTATTATTCTGTTTATACTCGAAATAAAAATCGTCAGTCATGGTATCCTTTCCATAGGAGGAGTCATTGCCTTGTTCATGGGTTCACTCATGCTTATCGACACACCGGAAGGAATGGATTTCATGACTATCTCGCTCAGCGTCATCATCACCGTGACCGCGTGCACCGCCGCGTTTTTCCTCTTCGTCGTAGGCAAGGGTATCCAGGCCATGCGCCGCAAACCAACCACGGGGAAAGAAGGACTGGTCGGTGAAACGGGTGTTGTCGTGGAAACGTTGGCACCGAGAGGGAAAGTCCTGATTCACGGCGAATACTGGAACGCCGTGACGGAATCGGGCGAGATTGCGGAAGGCGAGGAAGTCGTCGTGAACGCGGTGAAGAGTCTTCTCCTCATCGTATCGAGAAAACAACCGTAATTCATGATCCACATCGTGCCGCTCGTATCCAACATGGCTCGATATTTCACCGATCATCATTGTCATACACTCGATTCAAAGGAGGGTTCATGGAATCAGGATCCGGCATTCTTGGAATAGTCATTACGTTCGTCATCATTCTTCTGGCCAGCGCCATCCGCGTTCTACGCGAATATGAACGCGGCGTGGTATTCCGGTTGGGACGTCTGATAGGTTCAAAAGGCCCCGGTCTCATACTCCTCATTCCCATCGTGGATCGCATGGTCAAGGTCAGTCTGCGCACGATCGTGCTCGACGTGCCGCCGCAGGACGTGATCACCCGAGACAACGTATCGGTCAAGGTGAGCGCGGTGGTTTACTTCCGCGTCCTGGAAGCGGAGAAATCCATAGTGGAAGTGGAGAATTACCTGTTCGCCACCAGCCAGTTGTCGCAGACGACCCTGCGCAGCATTCTCGGGCAGTCCGAGCTGGATGAATTGTTGTCGGAGCGGGAGAAAATCAACAAGCAGTTGCAGGAAATCATCGACGCGCAGACCGAGCCCTGGGGCATCAAGGTCAGCCTTGTGGAGGTGAAGCACATCGATCTTCCGCAGGAGATGCAGCGCGCCATGGCCAAGCAGGCGGAAGCGGAGCGTGAGCGGCGGGCCAAGGTCATCGCCGCCGAAGGTGAATTCCAGGCGTCGCGCAAACTTGCCGATGCGGCCATCGTTCTCAGCGAAAACTCCGCAGCGCTCCAGTTGCGTTACCTTCAGACCCTCGCGCTGGTGGCCGCGGAGAATAACTCGACAACGCTCTTCCCCATTCCCATCGACCTGTTCAAGCCGTTCATCGAAATGGCAAAGAAATCGGGTTCGTAAATCAGTTCTTGTTCGGTTGAGAGGCGGGATGTTTCAGCGTTCCGCCTCTTCCCGTTCTATTGCATCGATTCCTTCCTGGATACGCGCCCATTCTTCGTACAGCCCGGCGAGCGTTTGCGTGGTTTCCTTGTACGATGTGTTCAGTTCCCTGGCCCGCTCGGCGTCCTTGTACGTGGCTTCGTCTGACAGTGATTCCTCGAGCCGCGTCTTCAGCGCTTCAAGTTCTTCAATTCGCTTTTCAACGCTTGCCAGTTCGTCGCGTAACGGTTTCAGCTTGCGGTAGCGCTCGTTGCGTTTTCGCGCTTCTTCGCGTTTCCGTTCCTTTTCCTGCTGCGAACTCCTGATCTCTCCGGAACGCTCGTTTTCCGCGATCGAATCAGCCGCCTGTTTTTCCCGGTGTTTTTTCTCGAGGTAATCTTCGAACGATCCGGGGAAGATGCGGATGCCGCCGCTCGCCAGCTCCGCGACCTTGTTCACCAGCGGTTGCAGAAAATCCCGGTCATGGGAGACGATGATGTACGAGCCTTCGTACGAGAGCAGCGCTTCCTGCAAGACGCTCTTCGACCGGATGTCGAGATGATTTGATGGCTCGTCCATCACCAGGAGGTTGGCGGATGAGAGCAGGATTTTCGCCAGTGCCACACGGCTGCGCTCCCCGCCGGACAGGACACGGATTTTCTTGAACACGTCGTCGCCCTGGAACAGAAAACCTCCGAGAAGCGTGCGAAGCTGTGCTCTCGTCTCTTCTTTCGACGATCGTTCCAGGACTTCGAGAGGTGTGGCGTCGGGGTCGAGCTCGTCCGCCTGGTGCTGCGCGTAATAGGCGATGACGAGGTTGTGCCCGGTGACGCGCCGCCCGCTGGTCACGGGTTCCGTTCCTGCAATGATCCTGGCCAGGGTCGATTTCCCGGCGCCGTTCACGCCCACGAACGCGATCCGGTCACCGCGGTCGATCTGGAAATCCACGTTTTCCAGAACTTCCAGGTCCCCGTATTTTTTCGATACCTGTTCGAGCGTGAGGAGCACCTTGCCCGGCCGGGGAGGAGGGGGAAAACGAAACCGGATGTGTCCCGTGTCGGATTCGAGCTCGATACGGTCCATTTTTTCCAGCATCCTGATACGGCTTTGGACCTGCCGGGCCT
>JAADGX010000211.1 GCA_013152135.1 Chlorobiota bacterium | reverse complement strand
GATCATGGCCGTCGGGCTGTCGTACAAGGCCCACTCCTCGACGACGCTCTATCTTGACCTGGAGAAAGACAGCCGCTACCCGGCCACGGTTCGCCTCGGAATCGAGCATCGCCCGCTCGGCGTGCTCTCCGTCCGCGCAGGATACCAGACCGCCTACGGTGTGTTTTCCGGGGGAGTCGGAATCACGCAGGACGCGTTTGCGTTCGATTACGCGGTCCAGGTGCACCCGGTGCTCAGCATGACGCACGGCGTCAGCCTTACCGCGCGGTTCTGACAAGGGCGGCTGTTTCCGCGCAGGGAATGGCGGTTCGCAGCGGAGCGGTTACACGTGGAATTCGTAGGAGTTTCGTTCACTCTGCCAGTAGCCCTGAGCGGAGTCGCCACGAAGTGGTCACTTGGTGAAAGGGCGGAGTTACTATCAAACAAAGAAGAGCAGCATTCGGAATTCATCGGAGTAATCATACATTTACACAGAAACCCCAGAAAACAACATCGGGAGAGAGACATGTCGTACGAGAACATCGTTACTGAAATTTCAGATCGTATTCAAACGGTTACGATCAACCGGCCGGAAAAGCTGAACGCCCTGAACCTCGCAACGCTGTCCGAGCTGCGCCGGGCGTTCACGGAAGCCGCGGCGAGCGCGGATGTGGACGTCGTCGTGCTAACCGGCGCGGGCGAAAAGGCCTTCGTGGCGGGCGCGGATATTTCCGAACTGGCCCGGCTGGACGTACTGGGCGGGAGGCAGTACGCTCTGGACGGGCAGGCGGTGCTGGACGCGATCGAAAAATGCCCGAAGCCGGTCATTGCCGCCGTCAACGGCTATGCCCTCGGAGGAGGATGCGAAATCGCCCTGGCCTGTCACATCCGGATCGCGAGCGAGAACGCCGTCTTTGGCCAGCCGGAGGTCAAGCTGGGTCTTATTCCCGGTTTCGGCGGCACGCAGCGCCTGGCCCGCCTCGTGGGTAAGGGTAGGGCGGCGGAGATGATCTTCACCGGCGCCAACGTCAAGGCGGACGAGGCCTTTCGTATCGGCCTGGTGAACAAGGTCTGCCCGGCCGGCGAGTCCGTGAGCGAAGCGCTGGCAATGGCGAAAACCATCGCCGCGCAGGGACAGGTCGCCGTGCGCTACGCTGTGGAGGCCGTCAACGCGGTACACGAAACGTCGCTGGAGCAGGGGCTCGTCATCGAGGCGTCGTATTTCGGTCTGTGTTGCGGCAGCGAGGACTTCAAGGAAGGGACCTCGGCATTTCTCGAAAAGCGCAAGCCCAATTTCACAGGTAAATGAACCAGTATCCCCGCGAAGCGGCAGAAAAATCGGAGGAAGAACGATTCCGCATCGGCGCCCGGAGGCGCGTGATCATTATCGTCATCGAGATCGTTCTTATTGCCGTGGCTGTATATTTTCGCGGGTACCTGGAAATCGTCCGTCCCGCCGTCGAGGTCAGCGACCTCCGGACGGAAGTGAATATCAAGGCCGGGTTGCGCCGCAACCTGTCCCTCGTTCTCCAGGAATACGGGTTCGATCCCGCCTGGATTTCGCTGGGCTGCGTGTACGGTCCCGAGGGCGATACCGTCCGCGTCCTGTGGAGCATCCGCACGCCCCCGGGCGTGGCCCTGTTTTCGCTCGCGCACGACGTCGATGAAGCAGTGCAGGAGTTCGGCGCGTTTGCCACGGGCGTGGAGAATCCCCGCACGCACGAGATGACGATTCACATCCGGCGGGGCATCAGGCTGGTGCACTCGATGCACTTCACGTACGACCAGGGGATCAGGCGCAGGGCGGGCGTCGTTTCCGTGCTCCTCGACGGCCTCGCGGACGCTTCGCGCTCGGATATCGAACGCTACATGGAGGACCTCGAGGACATCGCCTGCCTGATCAAGCCCGCGCCAGACCAGGCCGACCTGGCCCGGGAGCTGTCCGTGGGTGGTAAGGAAATCATCCTGCACTTTCATTTCGCGGAGAGGAGAAAGGGAGGAACGTCCGTGTTCGCCGAGGACATGTCGCCGGGCGTTCTCCGGAACAGGACGGAACGGATACTGAACGACTTCCGGGGCGCGGTCGGGTTCTACATCACGACCGAAAGCTCGATACCGCGGGCCTCGAAGAACTTGCGCGCCATGCTGCGCGCGCGCGGTCTCCGGCCGCTCCCGACCGAGATACTGATGTACGTTGACCGTTCGGACGACCCGGATATCATGACGGCCCGCATGAACGAGATAGCGGAGGCGGCGGTGCAAAACGGAAGCGCCATCGCCGTGGTCGAATTGCACGACGACGCGCTCGATTTCATCGACGCCAACATCGAACGCCTGCGAAAACGTGGATTCCGGTTCCAGGCGATCCACAAAATACTGGAGCAGCAATGAACGAGGCGAAAGAAGCGTGATCATTCGCGACGTCAGGCCGGGCAGCATCGCCGAGGATGCCGGATTGAAAGCAGGCGACGTCGTCCTGGAAATCAACGGTTTCCGGATGTTCGACGCGCTCGATTACAGGTTTTACGGCGGTGACGATTTCGTTACGTTCCTGGTGCGCCGGGGCGCCGAAACGCTCCTGTTCGAGATCGAAAAAGAGCCGGGCGAGGACCCTGGTCTCGTTTTTGACGAGGTCAAGCTGGGCAAGTGCGGAAACGACTGCGTGTTTTGCTTCGTCGATCAGAACCCGCCGGGGCTGCGGGAACCTCTGTATTTCCGGGACGGCGACTACCGGTTTTCGTTCATGTACGGCAATTTCGTGACGCTGACCAACGTCGGCCCGAAGGCCCTGGAGCGGATCATCCGCCTTCGCATGTCGCCCATGTACGTGTCCGTGCACGCGACCGACGTTCCCACCCGCATGAAACTCATGGGCCTGCGGAAGGACGACCGTCTTCTCGACAAGCTGCGAAAGCTGCACGACGGCGGCATCGACATGCACACGCAGGTGGTATTGTGCCCGGGATGGAACGACGGTGCGGTGCTGGAAAAGACCGTGGACGACTTGTGGCGGCTGCGTGAGCGCGTCATCTCGCTCGCCGTTGTGCCGGTGGGAATTACTCAACATCGCCGGGGATTGCCCCGTCTCGAACCGGTGACGCCCGCTTACGCCAGGGACTTGATCGCCCGCGTCGAGCGGTGGCAGGAAACGCGCTTCCGGCCCGTGACGGGGACGAACTGGATGTATCCTTCGGACGAATTTTACCTGCTGGCGGGGCGGGAACTCCCCCCGGCGGAATTCTACGACGGTTTTCCGCAGATTGAAAACGGCGTCGGTCTGTCGCGTCAGTTCCTCGATGATTTCATGGAGGAAGAGGGGGATTTCCCGGAGGCGCTTCGCTCGCCCCGCAGGCTCGTTCTCGCCACGGGCACGCTTGCCTTTCCGTTCATGAAGGACATCGTGGCCGACCGCTTGTCCGCGATTCGCAACCTTGACGTGGTTCTGGTCCCGGTTGAAAACACGCTCTTCGGCAAAACCGTCACCGTCTCCGGGCTGCTGTCCGGGGAATGCTTCGCGGAAGGATTGCGGGACCGCGCCGCGGGCGACCTCCTTCTCCTGCCGCCCGATTGCGTCAACACGGACGGTGTTTTCCTGGATGATCACGACCCGGATTGGCTTTCGCGCCTGCTCGGCGTCCGCGCGATGGTATTCACGGGAAGCTGGACGGAAGCGCTGGAGCGCCTGGAATCCGAGCAGAATTAAATTGCAGGGGGTACTATCGTTGTTCAGAGTTCGGCGGGATGAAGTCCAGAGTCCCAAGTCTCAAGTCCCAAGTCCCAAATCCAATGGAAACCGTTGAAACGGTTAACATAGGCCCTGGTGAACATCTTACCCACGGATGAATCCGTGGGCTGTGATGTATGTTCCACTTGAAACCGAATTCAGTAATCCGGTAATCCGCTAATTCGCCAATTCATCCAGCATTTAGAATTCAACATTTAGCATCGCTCTACCGTCGTCCGTGGTCAGACATGCCACCTCATGCCTGACATTTATTCGGGGATTATGTTGACAATGGTATGAAGAATATGTACATTCCCACGTTGTTGAGAAAAGTAGAGTGTGACGGGGATGCATATCGACATGTAAGATGAAGCTCTTGTTTCAATCCTTTTGACGTGAACACAGCGCTGAGCGAGTAAAAATAAATATTCATTCTATTAAAGTAACTCGACATGGAACACAGACGATCTTCATGGTATGGTCTTGGGGGTGCAATTATTTTCATTATCCTTCTTTCTTATTGCGCGAATGCACAACCGAACCCATGTAGTGGAGATATCTATATTTCGGTGGATGACTGTATGGATTTCACTTTAACGGGGCAGGCGTGTGTAACTGCTGGTTGTTATTTAACACCGGATACATGTGGTGGTGATGTCCAAGGTTGTTATCTCCAAGTATTCTTCGTGTAAATGAAATTCCCATATATGATGATAACGGAAATGAAATCCGGAATATTGGAGAAAAGAATGACAGCCACTATTCTTCCTCTAATCCGTTCGAGGAGGAAATACGTATGTACATAAAAGTGATAAAAGAAAAGACAATATTTCTTCTTATTTTTTACACTTTATATTTACAAATATGTATCGCTCAAGTATGGGATCGAGTGTATCCGCCATTT
>JAADGX010000184.1 GCA_013152135.1 Chlorobiota bacterium | reverse complement strand
CCCGTCGCCGACGGCGCACCCGTGCACCATCGCCCCGTGACCGATGGTAACGTCACTCCCGATGACCAGGGGAGCGGATTTCCAGGTAACGTGCAGCGAGCAGTTGTCCTGGATGTTGGTGCGTGCTCCGATGGTAACGCTGTTCACGTCGCCGCGGACTACCGCGTTGAACCAGACGCTGGAATGCTCTCCAATCGTCACATTTCCCACGACGACGCATCCGGGCGCGAGAAACACCGTCGGGTGAATCTTGGGCCAGATACCCTGGTAAGGAAGGATGACGGCGGATTGTGTCATTTCTCTTCGTTGTACTTCGGCGGTGTCCAATCTTTTCTGTTCCACTGAATCAATTCCACGTTGACGTTACCGATGAGAACGTGGAGCTTGGCAAAGATGGGAACGTGGGCCGCGTCATTGCTGAACCATCCGCGAAAACCGCCCGTCAAGCCGAATATCCCCGTGAATCCCGCTTCGCCGTCGACCATCACCACGTCCACCGGGTAGTCGACGGCCTCGATGTTCACCGAGCTGCGTCCCCGGCCGAAATTGATCCGTGTGAACGACGTATCGTGATAAATGAGCGTGGGAACGTCGAGGGAAAATGTCCGGCCGGCACAGGCTCGGGCAAAGTAAAGGATCGACAAGCCGTCCTGGTAGGCGCGTTTATTCAACGCCACCGTATCCACGCGCTCTTTGACGATACGATCGCCTATCCTGTCCATGATGTACACGACATCCCTGGAAAAGTCATAGGTGTACGTAATGTACTTCCAGGTTGTATCTTTTACCGGTTCGCGAGCGGAAAAGGAAACGGAGCGGAGATGCTGATCCATGGTGCTTTCAAAAATGGTCAGCAGGGACACGAATGGAACCCCTTTGTACGACTGGATTGTACAATCCATCTTGTAATAAACGTTTTCGCCCACTGTATCAATTGCCACAACCCGGGCGGTGATGGTGCCGAGATCGATGAAAAGATAGCTGACCTCGTACACCAGTTCCTCTCCAAGCTGGAAGAGGCCCTCCGGAACGCGCAGGGTATCCTCACCCGCCGCCGGAAGAACGGAACCGGGCAGCGCGGCAAGCGTCAGAAACAGGAACAGGCGGTCAACGAAACGTCGGCCGCCTGTGTTCCATGGCATTACATCTCTCATGATATGACGTCAGTTCAAACCGGCAATCTTCTTCGCTTCCGGAAAAAGCTCGACAGCTTTCTTGAATTGCTTGTCCACGGCGAGCATGGCCCGGAAGTATCCTTCATTGCCGAAAAGGTTGCGGGCAATCTGCGCTTTCAACAAAGCGGCGATGTATTTCTTGTCCGTGTTGAACTGCTCCTCGTTGAACGGAATGTCCTTGGTTTCCAGGAATTTCACGTATTCCTGGAGGAGCGCGTCGGAAACGGTAAACTCGTTGATGAACCGTACTGCTTCGTTCCGGGCGTAACGCTTGGGAAAAGGCGGCCTGGCATTGTCCATGTACCCGCGTACGAATTCGTACACGAACTGCCGTCCCTTGGCCGCGTATTCCTGGAGCTTCCCCGAAGGCACGATGTAATCCGGTGTAATACCACCGTCACCGTACACTTTCCGCCCTCCGTCCGTTTCGAACACCGGCCGGGTGGAATCGGATTCCGCCTTGTGGAAAATATTCTTCATGTCTTTTTCCGCGTGACGGTACGCCGCACGATAGTATTCCTGAGGTGTCTGTCCTTCGTACGGACGTTGAATGAGACGGCCGCTGGGCGTATAGTATCGCGCGGTTGTGAGCCGGAAGGCCGAGCCGTCGCTCAATTCGAACTGGCGCTGGACCAACCCTTTGCCGAACGTCGTTTCACCCACGATCAATCCGCGATCATGGTCCTGGATGGCTCCGGCCACGATTTCACTCGCGGAGGCGCTGCTGTTACTGACCAGGATGATCAGCGGAATGGTCTGGAATTCACCGCGCCCGGTTGCCAGGAACGTATCGTCGAACTCCGGTCTCCGTCCCTTGGTGAACACGATTTTCTGCCCCGCCTTGAGAAATTGGTCCGAGACGCGAAAAGCCTGCTCCAAGTACCCGCCCGGGTTGAAGCGCAGATCCAGAACGAGTTTTTTCATGCCCGTACTACGCAGTTTTCTCAGCGCCTGTATCAGCTCCTGCGACGTCGTCTGCGAAAAACGGTTGATGGTTACGTACCCGACGTCGTCGTCGGTGATAAACGCAGCGTCGACGCTATAAAGAGGGATCTTGTCCCTGGTAATTTCAAACTCCAGAGGGTTCGGCACACCGATGCGCACGATGGTCACGCGAACCTTGGTTCCCTTTGGACCGCGCAACTTCTTCTGCACCTCCTGGTTGGTGATACCGATGCATTCCTCGCCATCAATAGCGATGATCTTATCCCCGGCCTGGATTCCAACTTTTTCGCTCGGCCCTCCAAAAATCGGAGTCACGACGGTCAAAGTATCGTGCAGGATATTGAACTCGATGCCTATCCCTTCGAAACTGCCGCGGAAATCCTCCTGTATTTTCTCGAGCTGCTTCGGCGGTATGTACACGGAATGCGGATCGAGGTCCTTCAGCATTCCCCTGATAGCCGACGCAACAAGCTTCTTCGTGTCGACCTCGTCCACGTAATACTTCTTCGTGTAACTCAGGACATCCTTGAACTTGTTCAGCTGCTCATAAATATTATCGTCCGAAAACAGGTTTATCTGCATCCCGACGAGGATTCCCGCCACAAGCAGAATAATGACCGATACGGTGGAGAACTTATGCTTAAACATGATTATTACTTTTTTTCATCCTGGAAAATTTCCTGCAATACGTTCTTTGAACGTAGTAAAAGATTCCTAATCGAACAACGGCAAATACCATCCGAGAGAAAAAAATGCACCCCCGATCGCGCATCATGGCCGTGCGTTGCGAATAGACAAGCCCCTGCTTATATTTGAAAGCACATTCTTTCACCATGGTGAGACGATGAAAACTCCAGTTCGAATTGCGATTCTTGCTCTCAGTATTCTCTTCTACTCCGGATGCCAGGAAAGTACCGGTCCCGAAGAAGTCCTGTCCCGGTTCGTTTACTATGCCGTCACGGACACGGCATCCGGTGTAGCGGGCGTGTACCGCATTCCCGACGAAGCACCCATCACCGAACTTGTGACAAATGTCCCCGCCGTGTTTCTCACCAACGTGGCCGAAAACGGGATCGTTGTCATGCAATTCATTCCCGGCGCGTACCCCAACTTGCAGGGGCGGTGCGAATCGGGGACGCTGATCACGGTGCCGTTCCCCTCGTCGCCTTTCCCGCAAATGACCTATGGCTACCTTCACAAACCTCGCCCTGTTCTTAACTACCAGGGACATCGTTTCGCGTATCCCGTCGGACTCGCTCCCGTTACCGGGTTCACCGCGCCGGAACGATCAACCATCGTCTCCTTCAAGTGCGACGTATGGAAGATGACGCTCCTGCAAGTGGATTCGCTCATTCGGAAAGAACTCAGGCAGTGGCCGGAAGTTACGAACGGTGAGATCGGGGGCAACTCGTTGTGTATTTCCAGCGACGGCGTTACGATCTATTTCACCGCCATGGGAACCAGGCTCAGCGGCGACGTCCGCCTACCGGTGAAATCCTTCCTGGCGGCAATCGGCGCCGACGGGGGCGGGTTCCGAAGGATCGGCGAGGTGGAGGACCCCGGTGACGCGGAATTGTGCGCGTTTAATGAACAGACGAATCGACTTATCGTGCAGACGCGGAAGGGTTTCCGTTCCGTGGATGTCAACAGCGGAACGTACAAGGAGTTTCCGCTGAAGAGCGTTCCCACGAACGCGTCCACGAGCCTGAGCGCCGGCACCTTTGTCGTAGCCGGCACCGACGGCGTTGAACTGCGGGAGGCCGTTAACGGAAGCATCATAAAAACGGTGATCACGCCTTCCGCTGTCCAGGCGCATCTCAAGAAAACGGTCCATGCCGTAACAGCCGTGGCGATATCACCGGACGGCAAGAGGATCGCATTCACCGCGACGCTCGACGGCGCCGGTTCGCGGGTCGCCATTCTTTCCATCGACAGCGACGGGACCAACCTTCGAACGTTATCGCCGGACATCGGCGCCGCTGCCGCGGCAGTTGTCATTTCCAACCCGGTCAAGCCGTAAACGAAAATCCGCGCACGTATCAGCGCACGGGCTCCCAGTGATCGGAGTCACTTCGGTCTTTCCAGATGACGGCGAGGGCGTTTTTCGTCCATATCGCGGCCACGCGCGCGTATCCGTATTCCCGGAATCGCCGCGGTGATTCATACAAAACGACACCGGGCAGGAATACAATTTTACCCCGTTTGCGGATGCGTCGAAACAGGTCGTAATCCTCTCCGGCAGCCATTGCAGGGTTGTATCCGCCCGTTGCGTCAAAAACGCTGCGCCGTACGACCTGGCACTCGCCTCTTCCCATCCCGTCGCCAATGAGATTCAGAAATCGGCAATAGGCGTTGTGTACAATATGAAAGGCGCGGTCGACGAGCGTTTCCTCCTCAGGGAAGATGTGAACGGCACAGGTCGCCGCCGCAACGCGGGGGTCTTCCAGGGTCCGGACCAGGACGGAAAAAAACATCTCCGGGTCATCGAAGCGTGTATCGGCATTGAGAAACACGAGAATATCGCCT
>JAADGX010000142.1:2296-6943 GCA_013152135.1 Chlorobiota bacterium | reverse complement strand
GGCCTGGTTGACCACGAAACGTATCAACGTCGAGGACTGCCCCGATATCGATCCACCGCCGAAAGGGTTGGGAAACGCCGGCAACAACACCGCCGGATCGTCGGAGGCGCCGGAAATACCGGTGACGACGTCGGAGGTCTCGGGGAGAAAACTGATCGTGAGAAGACCCTGGAGAGCGGAGGAAAAGAAGCTCGAGTTAACGGCGTTCACGATGTTCTCGCCGAATTCCCCGCGGATGATGGCCGCGCCCCGGCTCGACTGGCCTCCCCATTCCGTGGCCTGGAGGACGTACTGCGCCCTGCACGTCACCGTGTTTCCGTCGTTTTCCAGCGTCAGTGAAGTGATAACCAGCGAGCATTCGAATTCCCGGTCCGTGCGAAACGTGAAACGGATGTTCGCAGGATGTTCCGCCAATTGAAACAATCCCTCGCGGATGCGAAACCGCAGGACACCATCGTCGAAACGCGCGAAAGTCATTTCTCCCCGCCTGTCGAAGAGCATTCCCCCGGAGAATTGAAACACGAAAACGTCGCTCGTGTCCTTGTAAAGAATCGTCGATCCGCTCAGGTCGGCCAGCTCCGGGCACTCTCCTTCCCCCAGACTGGTGGAAGCAAGAACCAAGGCGGCGAAAAACGAGAGGGCGGTATGGATGCGCGTGAATTTCATGTTCTTGCGTTCTGTCACTCAAGAAGCAGGCCAAACACCCTCGAGCAGGGATACATGTATAATCAACGCCTTTTCCACTGTTTTTCCGGCACCAACCATTTCCCTGCTTGTATAGTCCTGATACAGTATCACGGCGCCTGTCCAAGTATGAGACAGGATTTCGTACAGGCCTGGACGGTTGCGCATGTATTGCTTGCCAGGGGCGATTGTTTTCCGCCGCGGTGTTTTACATAGATGAACGAAGGAATTTTCCTTATATTCCTATGACGTTCTGCTTTTGACCAAACATGGCAGAAATCGGATGACTTGCTGGTAGGCTGGTGAAATGCAGGCAGCACATGGAATACGAACTGTAGCACCTTTTTCCATCGTCATTTACCATCATCAGATATTACGATACCCTGCAATCCCATTCCTTCCCTACACGGGACCCCGTTCGATGCGGTGGTCCGATCGACCCACCTCTAAACCATGAAGATGTGCAATGAAACGAAAAACAGTAACGATTGACGGTAACGAAGCGGCGGCCTACGTTGCGCACAAGATCAATGAAGTGATCGCGATTTATCCCATTACTCCCTCTTCACCCATGGGAGAATGGTCCGACGCCTGGTCTGCTGCCGGGCAGAAAAACATCTGGGGCACCGTTCCCCTGGTCGTGGAAATGCAGAGCGAAGGCGGCGCTTCCGGCGCGGTCCACGGCGCTCTCCAGACAGGAGCCCTGACCACGACGTTCACCGCGTCCCAGGGCCTCTTGCTCATGATTCCCAACATGTTCAAAATCGCGGGCGAACTGACCCCCACCGTGTTCCACGTCTCGGCGCGCACGGTGGCCACACACGCTCTTTCCATTTTCGGCGACCACAGCGACGTCATGGCCACCAGGGCCACGGGCTTCGCGCTCGTAGCCTCGAACTCCATCCAGGAAATCATGGATTTCGCGCTGGTAACCCAGGCGGCCTCGCTGAAAGCACGAGTCCCTTTCCTCCACTTTTTCGACGGGTTCCGCTCCTCGCACGAAGTCCTGAAAGTCGAACAGCTCACCTTGGACGACATGCGGGCCATGATCGACGACGAACTGGTGCGCGAGCACCGCGCCCGCGCCCTTTCCCCGGAACACCCTGTTCTGCGCGGATCCGCACAGAACCCGGACGTGTTCTTCCAGGCCCGCGAAACTGTGAACCCGTTTTACAACCGGTGTCCCGATATCCTCCAGGAGATGTTCGATAAGTTCGCGGGCCTGACCGGCCGCCAGTACAACCTGTTCGACTACATGGGAGACCCCGATGCCGAGAGGGTTATCGTCCTCATGGGATCCGGCGCGGAGACCGTGCACGAAACCGTGGAATACCTCCAGAAACAGGGAGAGAAAATCGGGGTCGTCAAGGTACGCATGTACCGGCCATTCTCCGTGGCTCATTTCATGAAGGCTCTTCCCGCCTCCGTGAAGCGCATCGCCGTGCTCGACCGCACCAAGGAACCGGGCAGCGACGGCGAACCGCTGTACAAGGACGTTATCACTGCCCTTGTCGAGGCGCAAACCAGCGGCATCCTTCCCACGGAGAGCATGCCTCTCGTCGTGGGCGGGCGCTACGGGCTTTCCTCCAAGGAATTCACTCCCGCCATGGTGAAAGGCGTCTTCGACGAGCTGGCAAAGGAGAAGCCCCTTAATCACTTCACCATCGGTATCGTGGACGACGTCACGCATACGAGCCTCGATTACGATCATTCCTTTTCCACGGAACCCGACGACGTGTTCCGCGGCATGTTCTACGGCCTCGGAGCCGACGGCACCGTGGGCGCCAACAAGAATTCCATCAAGATCATCGGCGAGGAAACGGACTACTACGCCCAGGGGTACTTCGTGTACGATTCGAAGAAATCCGGGTCCATCACCGTTTCCCACCTGCGATTCGGCCCGCGTCCCATTCATTCCACCTACCTGGTCAGCCGGGCCAACTTCATCGGCTGCCACCAGTTCGTGTTCCTCGAAACCCAGGACATGCTGAAGCACGCGGTTGAAGGCGCGACGTTCCTGCTCAACGCGCCGTACGGTCCCGACGAGATATGGGACCACCTTCCGCGGCCCGTGCAGGAGCAGATCGTCAGGAAGAAACTCAAGCTCTACGTCATCGACGCCTATACCGTGGCAAAGGAAGCGGGGATGGGGCAGCGCATCAACACGATCATGCAGGTCTGTTTCTTCGCCATCAGCGGCATTCTCCCGCGCGACGAAGCCATCCAGAAGATCAAGGACGCCATCAAAAAGACGTACGGCAGCAAAGGCGACGAGGTTGTGCGCAAGAACTTCGCCGCCGTCGATAAGACACTGGAACACCTCCACGAGGTCAAGGTCCCCGACAAGGTCACCAGCACAATCGAGCTCCCGCCCATCGTCCCCGACGAAGCGCCGCAGTTCGTGCGCGAGGTGACGGCGGAAATCATCGCGGGCCGGGGCGACGAGATACCGGTGAGCAAGTTCCCCGTGGACGGCACGTTCCCCACCGGCACTGCCGCGTGGGAAAAACGCAACATCGCGCTCGAGGTCCCGGAATGGGACACCGAGGTGTGTATCCAGTGCGGAAAGTGCGTGATCATCTGTCCCCACGCCGCCATCCGGGCCAAGGTGTACGACGAAGAGATTCTCGCCGACGCCCCGCCGACGTTCAAGAGCGCGGATTACCGGGGCAAGGAATTCGGTCCCAAGAAGTACACGCTCCAGGTGGCGGTGGAAGATTGCACCGGTTGCTACCTGTGCGTGGAATTCTGCCCGGCCAAGAACAAGCAGGAAACACGCCTGAAAGCTATCAACATGGTTCCACAGGAACCGCTGCGCGAGCAGGAACGCCGGAACTGGGATTTCTTCCTGCGCATACCCGAGATCGACCGCCGCCTCGTCGGCGTGAACACGGTCAAGGGCACGCAGTTCCTCGAGCCGCTCTTCGAATTCTCGGGCGCCTGCGGCGGCTGCGGCGAGACGCCTTACGTAAAACTGGTGAGCCAGCTCTTCGGCGACCGCTCCATCATCGCCAACGCCACGGGCTGCTCGTCCATTTACGGCGGCAACCTGCCCACGACTCCCTGGACGAAAAACCGCGACGGACGCGGCCCTGCCTGGAGCAACTCGCTGTTCGAGGACAACGCGGAGTTCGGACTGGGCTTCCGCCTCACCATCGACAAGCATACCGAGCACGCGCGTGAACTCCTGACGGAATTGTCCGGCCAGATCGGCGACGATCTCGTCCAGGCCCTGCTCAACGCCGAGCAGACCGACGAAGCGGGCATCTACGAACAGCGGGAGCGCGTGGAAATCCTCAAGAAAAAACTGGAAGAGGTGGGGACGCCGGAAGCGAAGAACCTGCTGTCGCTTGCGGACTTCCTGGTCAGGAAAAGCGTGTGGATCATGGGTGGAGACGGCTGGGCCTACGACATCGGCTACGGCGGTCTCGACCACGTTCTCGCCTCGGGCCGGAACGTCAACGTGCTGGTACTGGATACGGAAGTGTACTCCAACACCGGCGGCCAGATGTCCAAGGCGACGCCGATGGGCGCGGTGGCCAAGTTCGCCGCCGCGGGCAAACCGCTTGCCAAGAAGGACCTGGGCGCCATCGCCATGACCTACGGAAACATTTACGTCGCCCAAATTGCCATGGGCGCCAACGACACGCAGACCGTCCGCGCCATCCTGGAAGCGGAAATGTACGACGGTCCTTCGCTTATCATTGCCTACAGCCCGTGTATCGCCCACGGGTACGACCTGCGGTACGGTGCAGAACAGCAGAAGCGCGCCGTGGACAGCGGTTTCTGGCCCCTGTACCGGTATAACCCGCTGAATCTCCGGCAGGGCAAGAATCCGCTCAAGCTGGACTCACGGCCGCCCAAGATCTCACTCAAGGATTTCGCTTACAACGAAACACGGTTCCGCATGTTGACCAAGAGCATGCCGGAACGGGCGAAGATGCTGTTGGAAAAGGCCCAGGA
>JAADGX010000142.1:0-2256 GCA_013152135.1 Chlorobiota bacterium | reverse complement strand
GCTGGACTTCAGCGGTAACGGCAAAACAAAATAGCCGGGTCGAGCATTTCGGCGGGAGGCGCGTGGTATTCCTCCCGCCACCTGGTTTTTCCTTCACTCACACGATCTGTTAACGGACAACGACATGGATCTCTCCACAACGTACATGGGCATGAAGCTGAAGAACCCGTTGGTGGCTTCCGCTTCCTCCCTTTCCAAGGAAATCGACAATATTCGCGCCATGGAAGACAGTGGACTTTCCGCCGTGGTGCTGTACTCTCTTTTCGAAGAGCAGCTCGTCCAGGAAGAACATGCCCTCGATCATTTCCTCGTGCGCGGCACGGAGAGCTACGCGGAATCCCTCTCGTATTTTCCCGACATGGAAAAGTACAACCTGGGACCCGACGAGTACCTCAACCATCTCCGCAAGGCGAAGGAAGCCGTGGACATTCCGGTGATCGCCAGTCTCAACGGCGTCTCCGCGGGCGGTTGGATGGACTATGCCCGCCGGATCCAGGAAGCGGGCGCGGACGCGCTGGAACTGAACATTTACTACGTCGCCACGGACATGGAACTCACCTCGGCCGAAGTCGAAGCCATGTACGTCGAAGACGTAAAACGCATCAAAGCAACCGTTTCGATTCCCGTGGCGGTAAAAATCAGTCCGTTCTTCAGCGCCCTGGCCAACGTGGCCCGGCGGCTTGACGAAGCGGGCGCGGACGCCCTCGTCCTCTTCAACCGGTTCTACCAACCGGACATCGACCTGGAGAAACTGGAAGTGTTTCCGAATCTTATCCTGAGCACCGAACACGAAATGCGCCTGCCCCTGCGCTGGATCGCGGTTCTCCACGGGCGCGTCAAGGCAAGTCTCGCCGCCACAACAGGCATCTACACCGAGCGGGACGTGCTCAAGATGCTCATGGCGGGCGCAGACGTGACGATGCTCTGTTCCGCCTTGTACCGGAACGGTATCCAGCACCCCCGCTCTACGCGCGCGCTCTTGGACAGGCTCCGGGCATGGATGGAAGAACACGAGTACATCTCGGTCGAGCAGATGAAGGGCTCCATGAGCCAGAAGAACGTTGCCGAACCGGCGGCCTTCGAGAGGGCGAACTACATGAAGACCCTGCAGTCGTTCGATCCCGACAAGCTGTAGGACGAGAGATTTTCCAGCCCCGATGCGGCACTTCGTCTATCACGCCGACGGCATTGCGCCGGGCGCGGTAATTGCGTTACGTTATTCCGAACCCGTGAACAATCACATACAACCATAAACGTTTCCATGCACGACTCATCCTCGACTCGCGAATCCGTACAACAGTACTACGGGAAAATCCTCCGCAATGCCTCGGACCTTCGGACAAGCACCTGCTGCAGCACGAGTGATCTTGCGCCGCGCCACCGGGAGATTCTCTCCCAACTCGAAGACGAAATCATCGAGAAGTTCTACGGCTGCGGCTCACCCGTACCCGATGCCATCGAGGGATGCACGGTGCTCGACCTCGGGTGCGGCACCGGCCGGGACGCCTATCTCGTCTCCAGTCTCGTCGGGCCAAACGGGCGCGTGATCGGCGTCGACATGACGGAAGAGCAACTGGAAGTCGCGAGGAAATACATCGACATCCAGGCGGAGCGATTCGGTTACACCGAACCGAACGTGGAATTCCGCCACGGCTTTATCGAGGACCTGGAGGACGCGGGCATCGCCGATAACTCCATCGACGTGGTTATTTCCAACTGTGTCGTCAACCTCTCCCCCGACAAGCGTGCGGTGTTCTCCGAGATTTTCCGGGTACTCAAGCCGGGAGGCGAGCTCTACTTTTCCGACATCTTCGCCGGGCGCCGGGTGCCGGAAGACTTGCGAAAGGATCCCGTGCTGTACGGCGAGTGCCTGTCCGGCGCCATGTACGTCGAGGATTTCCGCAGGCTGCTCCGGGATTGCGGTTGCATGGATTACCGTGTCGTTTCCAGCCGGAGCGTTTCACTGGACGACGAGGAATTGGAAAGAAAAGCGGGCATGATCGATTTCTACTCCCTGACCATCCGCGCATTCAAGCTCGATACCCTTGAAGATATTTGCGAGGACTACGGCCAGGTCGCGTACTATCTCGGCACGATTCCGGACGCTCCCCACGCGTTCGCCCTCGACGACCACCACGTGTTCGAAACCGGCCGGCCCGTGCTCGTGTGTGGCAACACCGCCGCCATGCTGTCGGAAACCCGCTTCGCCCCGCACTTCCGGGTGACCGGCGACCGATCGGTCCACTACGGCCCGTT
>JAADGX010000117.1 GCA_013152135.1 Chlorobiota bacterium | reverse complement strand
GATAAAGAAATCCGCCGGCGTTTCATCAACGAGAGTATTGTCAGAGCTGTTGAATATGCGCAACCTGTACCTCGTCCCCGCCTGCTCCGAAACCATCCACGTCCATTCGCCTTTCCCGGCCGGGACATGTTCGGCCAGGACTTTCCAAGAACTCCCGCCGTTATCAGACAGCAGGATCGTGACGCTGTCCACACAGGATTCCTGCCAGCGAACAACGTAATCTTTTCCTGAACAAATACCGGTGCCAGGCAACGGATCCAGAAGGCTGAGAGCGGGTTGGCCTGCCATCACAGTCCCGTTATTGAGAACAGGTGTGATGCATCCACTTTCCAGGTCCCAGTTCTCCAACCGGACCTCGCAGGTCCTGCATGAAATAGTCGTATCCACGGTCTGGAAAGTCATCGTACCCAGGATTCCTTTTCCCGGCACCGTCTTTTTCTGAGGGATTCGCACTTCAACGCCGCCGGGTACCGGTGTTACGATGGCCGGGACACCATCCCACTGGCCACCCTGTGTCGAGAAATCCGACCAGGTGAGGCACGTGCTGTCAAACAGTACACGGAACGTCGCAGGCGTGAGCGACGCTTTCACGCTGTCCATCGCCCGCACGGGAATGCTCACCGTACCTGGACCGGTCGAGATAATATTGTCAAGAGAAATATTTACACTGGTAAAGGCCGTGCTATCAAATGGCGCCTTGTATATCTTCACTTTCGTATCCGTTCCTGGGCAACCGGAAAGGGGTAAAGGTGTTCCGACAGATATTTCGACAGTGTGTGTTGCCCCGTCCGGACAACTTGACGTGTACGTGAAAGAACACTCCTGGAATCGCTGAGAAACGACCGAGTAAATCTCCCTGAAGATCGCTTTCAACTGGTCGCCACTGGGCGCGTGATAATAGATTCCGCCAGTCTCGCGAGCAAGAATTTGAAGCGGAGGTTCTACAACTCCCTGGCCCAACCCCACAGTGAAAACGCGGATGCCGCTTGTTTGAGCCAATGAGATGCAATCATCCAAAGAATACTTCGTGCTGGAATTTTCCCCGCCATCCGTCACGACAATCACGGCACGGCAATCTTGTTTACCATTGTTGACGACTTCTGTAACCCCTGTTCCAACTCCATCCCATAAGGCTGTCGCTCCCCCCGCGCTAATGTTATTAATCCCCACGTTCAAGAGCGACGTATCCGGGGTCATAAAGGCGTCAACAGTCACGTTACTGCCAAAACTCACAACAGCGGCCTGGTCGCAGGTTGTGTCCAGCAAGCTTACATACAATCGTGCCGCTTCCTTCAATTGCTCCATCGGTTGGCCTGCCATGCTGCCGCTTCGATCGATCACTAATGCTACGGACTGGCAACATAATAGCTCAGGAGGACAGATGAGCGTTACATTTTTGATGAGCTCACCATCTTCCTTGATAGTGATATTCTTTGCCGTCACGTTATTCTGAAACTGGCCGTTGCATTTCACGGAGATATAGGCGGTGACCTTCGGAAATGCCGTCGCATCGATGCGCCGGAAATCCAGCCTCGGCGGTTGGGCGACAAGTTGAGGAAGATTGAAGAAAAAAAGCAGGAACGCGATAATAAACATGAGAACCGATTGTTTGAAAAAAATTTTCATGTCAAACCCTGCAATGTGTGTGGTTTTCTTATAGAAGAAGGATGGGGTATACTCAATAATATTCACCGTAATTCACGGAGCCCGCAGCCTTGGTGACAAATTCATATTGAAATGAGAGCGAATTTCTTTAGTGGCAAGGTAATATAATCAAAGGTAGAAAGCAATATACAGAGGAATTCGATATCAGCCTTCGATCAACGAGAGGAAAATTAACATGCCGAGACGTTTCTCTCCCCCCTCAATAACACCGTATGAATCGCATAGAAAAAGCCCGTCCTGCGACGCGAACGGGCTCAAGATGCCAAACAAATAACAGCGGCGAATTATTGCACGGTGTAAGAAATCAGTTCTGAAACGGTGCCGTTCTGCCCCTGCCCCATAATTGACAAACCTCCCGACTCACGGCGCACCTGGGAGATGCCGCGCACGAGATATGTCCTGATGGGAATATCCAACTCCATGTCCGTGAGCACCGGAGGGATAGAAGGAGTAAACTTGATCTTAAGATTGGCATTGATATCACACCTTGTCGCACCCGCGTACGATTTCCCTCCAGCTTGAACGTCTTCCGTGCCGACGGTTTTTCCCGTGACCGTAACTTCCACCGACATGGTTACCGTGAACGGTCCGGCTGGAATATCCTGCGTGATGTGCTGTGTATAGAGGTTCCAGGATGGAGTGCCGGGTTTGAGAAACTCGACCCAAATCGATGTTGCAAGATCGGAGGGTTGGTCATCCAGGGGGGTCAAACTGGTATCAGCCAGCATCCACAGGTTGTCTCCTTCCGCGTAGTAGTACGCCGTGTCCACGCCTTCTTTCTGGCTGGTAGTAACGAACATGTATGCGTCTTTCCCCTTGACATTTGCCTGAGCGGCAATGACAACTTTGACCGTATCTTCGGTTCCGGAAATTTTCTGATTGGTCAAGGAATCGACCTCGTACTTCAAGTACGTCCACGTATTGCCGACCGTCATGGGAAAAAACGAGTCGTTCGCGGAGGGAGCCGTAGGACTGTCATCGCTCGAGCAGGAAGCAAGGATCATGGAAAGAACAACGGATAGCACAAAACCTGATAAAATATATCGTTTCATTGAAAGCCCCTTTATTTTTATTGCTGAAATAGACTGCGCATGATGGCGCGCCCGGTAGGACTCGAACCTACGACCCTCTGCTTAGAAGGCAGATGCTCTATCCACCTGAGCTACGGGCGCCTGTCCGGATTAATTATACTAATCAATCCCCTCAAGCGCAATTCTGGAAGGAGGAGAAAAATGAAAAGATGTAACTGAATTACCTGGGTTCGGAGCCGATAATCTCGGCGAGGGTTTGTGAGAGCTGTTCCACGGTAAACGGTTTCTGCAGGAAAACTACGTCTTCGGATTCAATCAACTCGCGTGCTTCTCCTTCGGGATAGTACCCTGAAGTGATCAGCACCTTCACATTATTATAAGTGTCCCGAATCTGCTTGTAGATTTCAATTCCGGAAATGCCGGGCATCAGCACATCGAGTATGACACACGAGACACGGTCTGCATATTTTTCCAGCAACGGCATGACATCGTTTCCATCCGGTGTATCGATAACTGAGTACCCGAGAGCTTCCAGGATTTCCTTTGTCACTTCCCGCATGACGTCTTCGTCGTCGGCAAGAATAATCATTCCCGTTCCCTGCTCCGGTTCCCGTTCTTCGCGCCGTGGCTCAGCAACAGCGGGTTCCTTGGCGGCGGGAAAATACAAGCTGAAAACCGATCCCTGGCCGACTTCCGACTCCACGTTGATGTGACCGTGGTACGCCTTCACGATACCATATACCATGGCCAGGCCCAACCCCGTTCCTTTCCCTTTCGGCTTAGTGCTGAAAAAGGGTTCGAAAATGTGCGATTTGATATCCGGTGTCATCCCCACGCCGGTATCGGCAACCTTGAGCAACACGTACGGGCCGGGCTGAAGCACTCGGCCCAGTTTGCTCCCGTCTCTCTTCACCGTCACGTTAGCCGTAGTGATCGTAAGGGTACCGCCGTCGGGCATTGCGTCGCGGGCATTGATACATAAATTGAGGAGGCAATGTTCAAACTGCGCGCTGTCACCTTCTATCTTCCACAACCCGGATTGGAGGGATTTTTTCACCGTCACGTGTTTCTGGAATGTGCGTCCGATGAGCTCGATAACGGAATCCACAATAGAATTGAGGTCGACGGATTCCACCTTCCTGCCGCCTGCGCGCGTGAAGCCCAGTAATTGCTCGGTAAGCGCCGCCGCTCGCCGGGCCGACTTCTCTATCCCGTCCACCGTGGACAGAAGCGGACTTTCCTTGTCGAGTCTCATGCGCATAAGCGATGTAAACCCGATGATCCCCCCCAATAGATTGTTGAAATCATGGGCAATGCCGCCCGCAAGCGTCCCGATGGCATCCATTTTCTGTGCCTGGGCGACGTGTTCCTCGAGTTTTTTCTGTTCAGTGATGTCCCGGACGACTTCCGCAACGTAGCGCCTGTCCCGCACGGTGAACGGATATCCACAAAGCCATACCCACCGGTCCATTTTCGGCAGGTAGCGCTCCACCGGCACCGGCTGTTGCTGCTCCAAAGCAAGGTGGAGCGGACAATCCCGCTCTGTGCATTGTGCGTCCGGGTTTCCCACTTGTTGGCAGGATACGACCTCGCCGGCGGTGTCCGCCTGGCGATAGAATTCTTCCGCCTTCGGGTTCAGGGAAACCACTTGCCACGAATCCACGTCGACGACCCTCATGGGTTCGATGCTCTTGATGACGGATTCGGTGAACGCATGCTCGAATTCGAGTTCCCGCCGCAGTCGGCGTTCCTGTGTGATGTCCTTGCTGATCACCAACAACTGGGGCTCACCGTCGATATCGAACACGGAAATGCGGTGATCCACCCAGATCTCCGTACCGTCTTTCCGGCGGATTCTTCGCTCCCTCGGCGTCTGGCTTGCCACGTACAGGTAGGGATCATCTTCCACCGCCGACAGGTCTTCCGGAAACATGAGGAAGCGGATGGTCTCGCCCAGGAGTTCTTCCTTTGTATAGCCGGTCAGCTCGCACGCGGAAGTGTTCACG
>JAADGX010000134.1 GCA_013152135.1 Chlorobiota bacterium | reverse complement strand
TCCCGCGCCGTTGCTGCTCATCAAGGCCCACCAGGCGCTGGAGAAACACGTGCTCACCAAGTGGCAAATCCACTGGAAAGACCAACTGGCAGGGTGGTACGGCATGATGCTGCACGAGGGTCAGTTCCTCGATCCGGTGATGCGCGACATCGAGAAGTTCCTTTCCTCCAGCCAGGAGGTTGTAAACGGCGTTGTACACGTGAGCCTGCAACGCGGGTACTTCGACATTCTTGGCGTCACCAGTCCCAACGACCTCATGTCGGAGCGTTTCGGGCAGTACGGGGAAACGAACACCGCCTGGTCGGGAGATGACGTGCGCGGGTTTGCCCGGATCATGGCCAACCAGAGCTTGATGTACCGCATGATAAACGGGGAGGATGGTCATGATTAAGGCAGGAATCGTCGGCGGGGCCGGCTACACGGGCGGCGAACTCATTCGCCTCTTGCAAATGCATGGAGATTGCGAACTCAGTTTCGTACACAGCCGCAGTCACGCCGGGAAACCGCTTTCCTCGGTCCACGACGACTTGTTCGGCGACAACGATCTCACCTTCAGCAATTCCATCGACACCGACGTGGACGTCCTGTTCCTTGCCCTGGGCCACGGGGAATCGCGCGCGTTCCTGGACAACACCGCCGTTTCGCCCAACACGCACGTCATAGATCTCAGCCGTGATTTCCGGTTGGAAGGAGAGCCGTTCTCGTTCGTCTATGGATTGCCGGAGGCCAACGCCGACGCCATTCGGAAGGCCCGCAACGTGGCCAATCCCGGTTGCTTCGCCACAGCCATCCAACTGGCCCTGTTGCCCGTGGCGGGTGTGAACTTGCTGCCCGACGAAGTGCACGTCACCGCAATCACCGGCTCGACCGGGGCCGGGCAGAAAGCAACGGCGACAAATCACTTCACCTGGCGCCACGGCAACGTGTCGGTGTACAAGCCTTTCGTTCACCAGCACCTGGAGGAAATCACAAAATCGTTGCGCGGCCTCCAGCCGGCCTGGCGTGGCGCGCTGCACTTCATCCCCATGCGCGGGCCATACACGCGCGGAATCCTTGCCTCGGTGTACTTCCGGTTCGACGATGGGTTGGAAGAAGCGCGGGAACTCTACAACGCGTTTTACAAGCACGCACCGTTCGTCTGGATCAGCTCGGTCAATCCCAACCTGAAACAGGTGGTGAATACGAACAAGTGCCTGCTTCATATCGGCAAGTACGGAGACATGCTGCACGTGGTCAGCGTCATCGACAACCTGGTCAAAGGCGCAGCGGGGCAGGCGGTGCAAAACATGAACCTGATGTTCGGGCTGGAGGAAGCCGCGGGCCTGGCCTTGCGCGCGCTCGCGTATTGAACAGCAAATGCAACAAACCGGAGAAGGAATAACCATGAAGAACTTTACGAGTGTGCACGACGTTGAGGACGTCGCCTGGTTGTGCGGGCGGGCGTTTGCGTTCAAGGAGAAACCAGAGCGGGAAGCGCAATCGGGTCGCGGGAAAACGCTGGGCTTGATTTTCCTGAACCCCAGCCTGCGAACGCGCCTGAGCACGCAACTGGCCGCGCAAAACCTGGGCATGAACGTGATCGTCCTGAACGTCAGCGGTGAAGGATGGAAGCTGGAATTCGCCGACGGCACGGTAATGGACGGACCGGAAGCGGAGCACGTGCGGGAAGCGGCCGCGGTGATCGGCGAGTATTGCGACATCATCGGACTGCGCGCTTTCGCCGGGTTGAAGGATCGTGAACGGGATTACCGCGAGGAGTTGCTCCAAAAATTCATCGAGTTTTCCGACAGGCCGGTGATAAGCCTGGAATCGGCAACGCGCCACCCGCTGCAATCCCTGGCCGACTTGCTGACGATCGAGGAGTTGAAGCGCAGGCCGAATCCGAAAGTGGTTCTTACCTGGGCACCACATCCGAACCCGTTGCCGCAGGCCGTCGCGAATTCATTCTGCGAGTGGATGTTGCGCGCCGACGTGGAACTGGTCGTGAGTCACCCCCCGGGTTACGAATTGGCGGAGCAGTTCGTGGAAGGAGCCGTGATTGAATACGACCAACGGAAAGCGTTTTCCGGCGCCGATTTCATCTACGCGAAAAACTGGTCGGCCTTTGGAGAATACGGCGCCGTTCTGAACCGCGATCCCGACTGGATGATCACGGCGGAGAAAATGGAACTCACGGACAATGCCCGTTTCATGCACTGCCTGCCGGTGCGTCGCAACGTGGTCGTGGAAGACGCCGTGCTCGACAGCCCGGCATCGGTGGTGGTTCAGCAGGCGGGTAACCGTGTGTGGGCTGCACAGGCGGTGCTGTCGGAAATCCTGTCTGAGACCGGGCGAGGCAATCGTGGATAAACTGCTCGTTGCGAAGATAGGCGGATCCATCATCGATGAAGAGCGGGCGTTGAAAGAGGTGCTGGAGACGTTCGCCGCTATTCCCCAACGGAAGGCCCTCGTCCACGGGGGCGGGCGGCGTGCGGATCACGTCCTGGAACGGATGGGTATTGAGCCGCGCATGGTGGGCGGTCGCCGAATAACCGATGCCCCCACGATGGACGTGGTGCAGATGGTATACGCGGGGCTGGTAAACAAGAACATCGTGGCTTTGCTTCAATCCATGGACTGCCCGGCGCTGGGTCTGAGCGGCGCCGACCTGGATTGCCTTCGCGCCGTCAAGCGGCCGAAAGGAGAGGTGGACTTCGGATTCGTCGGCGATATTCGACTGGTGAATGCCCGCGTGCTCAAACAAGTTCTGGACGCCGGTTGGACGCCCGTGTTCTGTCCCCTTACGCATGATGGGCGGGGACAGATGCTGAACACCAACGCCGACACCATTGCGGCTGAAATAGCGATAGCCCTCGGACGCTTTTTCAGTGTGGAGCTGGTTTACTGCAGCGGGAACATGGGCGTGCTCGCCGATCCGGCGGACGAGCAGTCGGTTTTACCGACGATCGGGATCGAAGAATACCATTCGCTGAAAGAACGGGGAATCATCAGCGCGGGCATGATTCCGAAACTCGACACCGCCTTCCGCGCTTTACGCAACGGGGTCCAGGAAGTACGCATCGGCGGGAGCGTTGCATTGCATGCGGATAACAAGGCAACACGGATCCGCCTGTCAAACACGGAGGAGAAGAAATGAAAAGGGTCGACGGGTTGATAGACGAAGCGATCCTGTTGCTGAAGGATTTGATCGCCGTCGAGTCGTTCAGCGGAAATGAATCCGGCACGGCGGAACTGGTGGAACGCTTTCTGCGTGAGCGCGGTGTCGAGACAGGGAGGAAATTCAACAACGTCTACGCCCGCAACGCCGGGTTCTCGCCGGGCAAACCGACGCTGTTGCTGAACTCCCATCATGACACGGTGAATCCCAACAGCGGGTGGACGCTGGATCCCTTTACGCCGTTGGAAAAAGACGGCAGGCTGTACGGCCTGGGAAGCAATGACGCCGGTGCTTCACTGGTCGGCCTGGTTGCGGCCTTTATTCATTTCCACCATCGAAAGGATTTGCCATGTAATCTCTTGCTGGTGGCCAGCGCAGAGGAAGAAATATCCGGCGAACGGGGATTGGCCAGCGTTCTGCCGGAACAAGAGCCCGTGGATGCTGCGATCGTGGGCGAGCCGACGGGGATGGAAATGGCCGTCGCCGAGAAGGGCTTGATGGTATTGCGATGCCGTGCCCACGGCACGGCCGGTCACGCCGCACGCGACGTCGGCGACAACGCCATCGTCAAGGCCATCCGGGACATCCAGTGGTTCGGCAGTTACCGCTTTGCCCGGCATTCGCCGCTGCTCGGCGAGGTGAAGATGTCGGTTACGATGATCCGGGGCGGACTCCAGCACAACGTCATTCCCGACCGCTGTGATTTCACCGTGGACATTCGCACCACGGACGCCTATTCGCACGATGAGCTCCTGGAGATCATCCGCGATGCTGTTTCATCCGAGATCGTTCAATGTTCGAAGCGTCTTCATCCCTCTTCCATCGCCACGGACCATCCGCTGGTGGAATCGGCGCGGGCGCTGGGCATCGAGCTGTTTGCCTCGGCGACACTGTCCGATCAATCGCAGATACCGGCTCCTTCCGTGAAAATCGGGCCTGGAATGTCGGAGCGCTCCCACACCGCGGACGAATTCGTTTACATCCACGAGATCGGGGAAGGCGCAAGAACATACATCGCACTGCTCGAACGCTATTTCGAAATCCTGGAAAGCGACAAAATACGTGCGGGTGAAGCCAAGCAGTCCGGTTTCAGCAATGAAACTGTCTCCGGCTACGAACACAATTGACCATTGCCATAACGAGAGAAACCAATGAAGAAACTCTGGGAAAAGGGAGGGCCGATCGATCCCAACGTCGAGACCTTTACAACGGGAAACGACCCCGTGTTGGACTTGCGACTGGCACCGTACGACGTGCTGGGTTCAATCGCCCACGCGGTTATGCTGGAGTCGGTGGGATTGCTTGCGGCGGAAGAGCTCGCGGAGCTTCGCGCGGCATTGAAAGCCGTCTACCGGCGAATCCAGGACGGCGGGTTCTCCATCGAGCAGGGCGTAGAGGACGTTCATTCGCAGATAGAAATTGAAGTAACAAAAGTTGCCGGCGAGGCGGGCAGGAAGATCCACACCGGCCGTTCCCGCAACGACCAGGTCGCTCTCGATATCCGGCTCTACCTCCGGGATTACATTCGCCGGTTAACCGGATCGACAAGCGCGCTGTTCGACACGCTGCTGGGATTGAGCGACGAGCACGCGACCGACTTGATGC
>JAADGX010000288.1 GCA_013152135.1 Chlorobiota bacterium | reverse complement strand
CGGGCGGCCATGGAGGCTTCGATCTCTACGCTACTGACTTCCCCTACCGCATCCGCCTGGCTGGGACCGTGCGCCTTACAAGCGAAACCGGAACCAGCGTCCCCGCATCGGGAATTTCCATCACCGTCCGCGATATCGAAACCGGAGACCAACAGTTCGCGGTGACGAACGAGGAAGGACGGTACAACGTCGAACTCAAGGCGAACAGGCGCTACGTCGTCCTTCCCAAAGCGGAAGATTGCTACCAAAACACGCGGATGGATTCCGTGTTCACCACCGTTCCTTTTTCATTGGACACCACACTGGTGCGCGATTTTGATTTGAAGAGAGTCGTGTTCGCGAAGTTCGAACTCGGGCGCAAGAACGTTCCGTTCTTCGTCACAGGCTACTGGTATCCCAACACGAAGAAGAACCTCGACCGTCTCCGCCGCCGCATTTCCCTCGGCGAAATCGACCTTACACCCGGCGGCAAGACACCGTACATCGATCCCGACGACGAAGACTACTGGGCGTACGCGGAAGAAGTGGAAAAAATCTTCCGGGAACTGTACGACACCATCGAGACCCGCATCCTTCCCCACTTCAGCAAGTGCGCGGGAGAACAGGACGTTCTCAACATCGAGGTGCGTGGTTTCGTGGATCCGAGGGGCCTGGCGTACGGCATTTACATCGATCCAACCGTAAGAACGGAAACTGCCGTCATCAAGACCGGCGACGTTATGGCAGGCCAGGAAGGCAACATCAAGCTCTCGCACCTGCGCGCGTTTTACGCGGCCAGGATGATCGAAGAAGACCTTTCCCGGCGCTCTGCAACGTTCAGGAGATTGAACAATGAAGGCCGCGTCCACTGGATCATCCGAGGTGAAGGCGTCGATCCCACGGGCAACGTGTCGAGGCTCGCAGATGCAGCCAAGCGCCGTATCGACGTCAAGCTCTGGATCGAGTAACGAAGCTCTATCAGGGTAATCGTTTTTCTCCAGTACGAATAAACCATTTTTCAAAGCACTGTACACCGGCGATGTTCTATCGCTTTAGGATAATATCTCCTATCGTTAAAGCTCACGCTGCAAAATCTGTTCTCTGATGCAACAGGTTCATCTGGCCATGAATCAAAAAGAAGGAGGTCGTCATGCCCGTTCAGAAATTGAAAGACTTTCTTGACAGCAACAACATCGAGTACGTCACGATCCGGCACTCACCCGCCTATACGGCGCAGAAAATCGCGCATTCAGCACACGTGTCCGGCAAAGAGCTGGCGAAAACCGTGATGGTGAAAATTGACGGCGTTATGTCCATGGCGGTGCTGCCCGCTCCTTACAAGGTTGATCTCGAAGCGCTGCGGGAAGCATCGGGGGGAGAGACGATCAGTCTGGCCACGGAAGAGGAATTCCGCGACCTGTTCCCGGGCTGTGACCTCGGCGCCATGCCGCCTTTCGGTAACCTCTACGGCATGGACGTGTACGCGGCGGAAAAGCTCGCCAAGGATGAGGACATCGTGTTCAACGCCGGTTCGCACTGGGAGCTGATACGCATGAAGTACCGGGATTTCGAGCGACTTGTCAAACCGAAGCTCGTAAAATTCGCCGAGCTGCAATAGCATGCGTAATGCAAATCGCTTTACGCCCAAGAACATTTTCATGCCAGGGAATGAGTGGAGCCAGGCCGGCCTTCGGGGGAAGGACCGCTTGTTGATTTTCATTACACAAGTCTTTATCATGAATTGAATTTGTCGCCGGATTGAATCCAGTCATTCACTGAGGGAGCACAAACATGAACAAGCATGCTACGATCGTTCTTTTCGCCCTGCTTCTTGCCACGACATTCGCATTCGCCCAGAATCAGGGTGTAGAAGTACACCTTCCCGATTACTACCAGGTCTATCAGCCGTGGAAAGTGCCGGCTCCGCCACCCTTGTCCAAAACAGGCGCGGGCTGGAGCGCCTTCACCGCGAATAATCCTTCCTGGAACGCGTTCTTCAACCAGGCGACGGGCAACCCGCACAGGGCCTGGGGAAAGGGCGTTCAGATCGAAGGTGTTTCGTCGATCACGGCGAAGAATGCCGAGCGGGCGGGAGAGCTTTTCCTGCGGCAATTCGCGGAAGTGCTTCGCATCCGGCCTGATGAGCTCAAACTCTTGCAGGCGGAAAACGTCAACGGCAAGTGGTATTACTCGTGGAAACAGACCTACAAAGGCCTCGACGTGCTGAACTCCTACACCGTCGCCCGCGTTACTCCTGACGGGCGCGTGTTCCTGTTCGGTTCCGATTTCAACCCGGACATTGATATTTCGATTGAACCTACGCTGAGCCCGGCGGCGGCGCGGGAATTCGCCAAGGCCGGCCTCCAGGACGATCCGGCGGCGATGCGTACTGAAGAAGGCGCGCTCAGCATCTTGCCCCTTGAGTACGGCTCCCATAACGAATACCGCCTCGTGTACAACGTCGTCGTGACAACCGACCCCGAACATGCCTGGGACACCTACGTGGACGCGAACGACGGAAGCATTCTCTGGCGCTACAACCTCGTGCGTCGTTTTACCACCGCGGAGCGGCCTCCAAAAACAACGAAGACCTTCTCCGGTCGCATCACTGCCGATGTCTTTCCCAACTCGTACATCAATCCTCCGGAGAATCGTCCCTTGGAGGACATGTACGTGTGGGTGGAAGACACGATGCTGATCACGGATGAACAGGGCCGCTTCAGCCTCGACGTAAGCGGAAAGGATTCCGTGCACGTCATCATTCGCCTCTCAGGAGTATTCACGAAGGCTCGCCGTGTTGATTCCGTCAAGGCGGGCGGCAACGCCCTTATCGATACCGTGATAGCAGCGGACAGGGAATTGCTCGTCAATTGGACGGACGAGAATTCCCACGCGGCGGAGAGAATGACGGCCTACCACGTAACGGTTGTACACAATTACACGCGTTCTCTCGATTCGACGGATGCTGCCTCGGGGATCGATAAACAGATTCCCGCCATTGTCAATATCAACAGGTCCTGCAATGCCTTCTGGAACGGAAAGAGCGTGAATTTCTTCAAAGAATCCAGCAGGTGCGGCAACACCGGTGAAATGGCAGACGTGATCTACCACGAGTACGGCCACGGCATCAACCAGATCATGTACCAGGCGCTGGGCAGGGAAAAGGGCATGGTCAACGGCGCGCTCAACGAAGCCACGGCCGACATCCAGGCAAATCTCATTCTCGACGATCCGCGCATCGGCATCGGGTTTCGCAAACCATCCAATCCCCCGAACTTCGGCATCATTCGCAACAGCGACAACGACTATAAATACCCGGAGGACCTGAAGGGTGAAGTTCACAGAGATGGAATGATCCTGACCGGGGCCATGTGGGATACACGCAAGAACATCGGTCTCGACATCACGCGCAAGCTGGCGCAGTTCGTCCGTCACGGGACACCGGACGCAGGCAACCACGGCGAGGCGTTCACGGATTACTTTTTCGAAATCCTGGTTGCCGACGATGACGACGGTGATCTGTCCAACGGCACGCCACATTCCACGGGCATCATCCCGGCGTTTATCAAGCACGGCATTCCCGCCGCAGGAATCATCCTCGCTCACAACGCCCTGAAAGACCAGCTCCCCAACAAGCCGATCACCGTTACCGGCAGCGCCCGCGTACCGATATCATTGAACCCGGACGTTCTGCGCGTCGAGGAACTGAAAGTCGTATGGACTACCGACAACGGCAAGACCTTCGACAGCGCACCCCTGCCGTTCAGAACCAAAACACGTTTCGACGGCAAGCTTCCTGGATTCCCGGTCGGGACGTTGGTTCGATACTACATCGAGGCCAAGGACAACTTCGGTTCAATTATTCGCATACCCGCGAAAGCCCCGCAGGATATGTACCCGTTCCTGGTCGGCTTCAAACAGATGTTCTTTGATGATCAGGAAAAGGATAACAGTTGGGTTGTCGATCCCGATCAGACTGATTCCGCCCGGACGGGAATTTGGGTGCGTGAGAAACCTGTCGGCACAGTACAGGCCGGAAGCTGGGTCCAAACCAACATGGACCACACTCCGGGCACGGGGACTATCTGTTGGGTAACGGGTAACGCCGCACAGAACGCAAAGGTGAGCGCAAACGACGTGGACAGCGGTCAGACGACACTGCAGACCACGACACTCGATGCTTCCGGTATGCAGACTCCCGTTCTCCGATACTGGCGATGGCACACCGGCAGCGGTATGATCGGTAAAACCGACCCCTGGGTGGTGCTGATCTCCAACGACGACGGCCAAACATGGACGGAAGTCGAGAACACGAGAAACACACTGGCGGAATGGACGCCGATCGTTTTCTTCATCAAGGATTACATTGAACCGACCGATAAGATGAAACTTCGCTTCATCGCCGCTGACTACCCGCCTGAAGGCCTGGTGGAAGCTGCTGTCGACGACCTTGAAATCCTGGATGTTGATCCTACCCTGTCAGTGCAACGCATCAACGGCACGGCAACGGGTTTCGCTCTCGAACAGAACTATCCGAATCCTTTCTCGCCGACGACCACGATTCGCTTCAGCATACCCGATCGTTCACCAGTGTCGCTCAAGATCTACAACAGCCTTGGACAGCTCGTGCGCGCACCCGTCCACAAGGAACTGGAAGGGGGTTCGTATCGCGTCACGGTGGATGCAACGGGACTGCCGCCGGGTGTATACTATTACTTGCTGGCAAATGGACACAACACGGCGGTCAGGAAAATGATCGTAGGCAAGTAAAAAACTGAGTGAAACG
>JAADGX010000225.1:4850-7932 GCA_013152135.1 Chlorobiota bacterium | reverse complement strand
CCCCGCAACCTGGAGGAAGCCCTGGAAGCGCTCCAGGAGGACAACGAGTTCCTGAAAAGAGAGGGAGTGTTTTCCGAGAACCTGATTCAGCAGTGGATCAAGGTGAAAGAACGCGAAATCCAGGCCATCGCCACCATGCCGCATCCGTTCGAATACAAGATGTATTTTCACCTGTAAGAGATAGAAGAGGGTATGCGCTCACCGAAGTGACCCGGCGGTCAGTTCGGCGCGCATCCTTTCCACGGTCTGCTTGACGTCCCCGATGATCGACCGGAAGACGCGGAAACCTCGAAGGTCGGCAAAGAACGGATCCTGCAAGGCCAGCGGGTACAGGAGCCAGTGACGCTCCACCGCCTTTTCGAGCCATTCGTATGCGTGCGGCCGGTCGCCCAGGAGAGCGTAAATCGAAGCCATCTCGTAGCGCAGCTCCCACTGGCGGTTCCCGTACCCGATGCGCTTGGGAATCTCCTCCAGCGCGCGGTTGAACAGTTCCTGCGCTTTTTCCTTCTCGCCTTTTTTCCAGTACACGTAACCGAGCAATGTCGAGGCCGAGCGTACGGCTGAAGCGGGCACGCTCCACGGGTCGTTCATTTCCAATTCTTCGAGATAGGGGAGAGCTTCGTCCGGCATGTCCGCAAAGACCATCGCTTCTGCGTACTGGCACCTCATTTGGGAACTCAGGCTCCGTACACGCTCCAGCTCCATGTAATGCGCAACCGCCCGGTCAGCTTTTCCGCGGCAGATGAGCGAGAGACCGAGGCCGTGATGGCCGTCGGCTAATTCAGGGGCAATACCGATGTAGTTCGTGAAAAGGCTTTCCGCGCGCGCGTACTCCGCCAGGTCGAGGTACGCCCAACCCAGGCGCAAGGGGATCTCGGCGATGGAATCCAGCGCCATGGCGCGGTTGAGCGAGCGGATGGCCCGGACCGGCCGTCCTTCCCGCAGGTACGCGTTGCCCAGCTCGAAGAAAAACCGGGAGTCGAGATCGAAGCGCGCGACTGCCCTTTCCAGTACATCGACGTTTTTACCCTCGTCCCCCTTGGCGTGGTACAGGCGTGAAAGAACCCGGTAGGTATCCGAGAGGCTGGAATCCAGCGAAAGAGCGCGCTCCGCTGCCGTAACTGCGGAGTCGATCAGGCTGAAGTCGATGCCGTAGTACCAGATGCCGTTGATATACGCCTCGGCCATGGCGAGATAGGGAGCCGGGTCTTCGGGAGCGACGTTGATGGCTTTGCGAAAATAAACGATGGCTTGTTCGATCGACCGCTTGTCAGGCCTGCTTGCCGCGCGTTTTCCAAGCTGGTACCACAGGTCCTGGTCCAGCGAATCGGGCGGCGAGGCGTTGTCTTCCTGTGCCTGGAGCGAAGAGGATAACGCTGTGAACAGGAGCAGAACGAAAAGTGCGCAACGGAATAGTGCGGGGATGAAGATCTTCGTATGCGATGTTTTCATGTCAGTGTTCAAAATCACGATTGATGCACGAGCTTCTTTCACTGTTCACGCATGGAGTTGTTCCCCCGACATGACAAGTTACGACCTGGATTCGTCGTGTCAAGTCGAATAGAAATACTCATCGGCGTCTCTCCAGTCGAAGGCGGAGGGCGTTCATTTCCCAGGCGGCCAGGATGTACGCCGCCGCTCCTCTCCCGGCGCTGGGAATTCCTCCGTAAGCGCCGCCCGTAGCCGGATCGTACAATTCCGGAACCTGGTTGTACAATTGCCCGGCCATGCGGACAACCGCCGCGAACAAGCGCTCGGCGGTGTCTTTCATGCCTGCCCGGGCCGCGGCCGTGGCGAGGCGAAGCGTGATGAACGGGTGGGCGCGGCGATCGTACCAGTCGCCGTCGGGCCGGGCAAGGTACCAGGGACCGTCGTCGAGGCGGAAGGACTGTTCGAGAGCGTCGAAGGTAAACGCACGGGCGGGAGAATCTTTCCGGAACAGGTCGAGAGAAATCCCGTCCACCAGGAGCGGATCGAAAAGCCTGAGCTGGATAACGTCGAGGTTATGTATGGACGTCGTATCCAGAGTTGCCGCGAGCGAATCGATGGCAGTGATGATGGAGCGCGCTCCCCTGGCGTACAGGTACCGCCGCAGGTCGTCGTGCATCAACGCGGCGTACGCGGACGCGATGCGCAGAGCGGCGGCGCTGTAAAGCGAGGTAACGACGTTGGGACGCGGGCTCAAGGTCTTTCCCCAGCAGCCTGCGTCCTTCGGCGCCATGTTGTTTTCCAGGCGGTACAGGAGCACGTCCGCCACTTGCCGGGACAGCATTTCCCAGTCGGTGGAAAGGAGGATGGAATCCGCGACGATGGCGTCCGGTTCGTACCGGCGTTGCTCGGCCTGCAGCCAGCTGTCGTAGGCGATGATGCCCAGGGCGGTACCGAGCATCGAAAGCGGGGCCTGGAACGCATCTTTCCATTTGAATTCACGTCCCGAACCGTACCATTTCCCGGGAGTCACACGGTAGTTGAAACCGACGCCGTAGTTTTCCCCGCCCACGTTGAGAAAACGGTACGCGTCCCGTCCCGGCGCGAACGCGAAATCCAGCGCCTGGCGGGTGCGGGTCGGGAAGCCAGCCTTTGCCAGCGCCCAGGCGGAGAAAAAATGATCGATGGGTTCCGCCCACCGGCGCGAGGCGGGCATGGCGCCGGATACAATCTGTCCGAAGCCCAGGCCCGCTTCCCGGTTCTGTGCTCCGAGGAGAAAAGTGACCGATTGGCGGTACAGAACGCGCTCAGAGTCGTTGAGTAGATCGGGAACGCGCATTCGCGCCCGGATGGCGCCTGCTTCCATCATCTGGCGTTCCACGCTGTAGGGTGGCGCGAGATCCCCGGCTTTTCCCTCCAGGAAAAGATCGAGGTCGCGTTGCGCGAGCTCGATACAGCACCCGTTGTAGGCAATAACGAAATAGTAGTCGATGCTGGCGCCGGAAGACCTGACGAATTCCCGGAACGCGAAATTGGGAGTCAGCATGGTCATTTCCAGCCCCACGTTGTCGGCATCCCACGCGGCGGGGAGTCGAAGCATTCCGACGAGAATCTTCAGTGTCGTTTGCGCGGGGAGAAACCAGAACGTTTCGCA
>JAADGX010000225.1:0-4832 GCA_013152135.1 Chlorobiota bacterium | reverse complement strand
GAAAACGCGGACTGCACGACGCTCGATTGCTCCAGGTACCGGTTGGACGCGGCGCGTTTTTCACCGAGACGGATGGCGCTGTCTCCAAGACTGAACCGGAATTCCGCGCGGGAGAGAATGTTTTCGGTCGGCAGACCGGGATCGAGTTCGCTGTAAACATGCGGGTACCACGCGGTGACGGCGTTCATGACGGGTGAATACACCGCGATACCGGAGCCGTTCAAAAGATGCATGTTGATCTTGGTCGACAGCACCGGGTCGGGTCGGGTCAGAACGCGGGCGGCGTCGCGCTTGCGATAGACGCCCAGGACTGCGCCGCGAATTCCGCCGGAATCGGAGCGGTCGTACACGCGAACGGCGAGCGAATTGTATTCCTCGAGAATGGAATCCGGGAGATCGTACACGCGGGGCGTGGCCCATTCGGAGCGCGTTGCGGGCGGGAAACTGCCGGTGGCGCCGATGGGCGCACTGTTCAGGAACGTCTGGTCGGCGTCGTCTATTGCGCTCATTATAACCACGAGCGAATCTTTTCTCTGCTCCGGCGTCAGCCTGAACCTGAACCGGTACCAGGCGACGCCGTCCAGGTTTCCGTAGCCGTATCGTTCCCAGGCTCCGGGCACGGGGATGAAATTCCATTCCAGGGATTCGTCGATGTACTTGCTTCGGAAGATGGGATCGTCGCCCGGCATGAACGCGGCTTTTCCCCGCAGGTCCACGACCGGTTCCGGCTGAGGCCGTGACTCCCTTGTCTCCTTGTCCCCTTGTTCCCTTGCCGGAAGGTTGACAAAGGATTCTTTCACATCTCCCGTTGGACTTCGATCGATGTGGCGCTCAGGAACAGCCGTGGAGGAGGCGATCGAGGACACGAGCAGGAACAGGCTGAAAAAGCAGCCCGGGATTGTGCGGTATGGTCGGATTCTGTTCGTTGTCTTCGCCCGGAAAGCCGGATCAAGTCGTCTGTTCATTTCTTGATCCTGGTGGAAGGTCGGCATGGCACTGCAAATATACGCACCCGGCTTACATCAAAGGAAGGTCACAGGTTGGAGATGATCTCGCGCAGGAGCCGGGAAAAACGGGGCAGAAGCAACCGCGCCTGGTCCTTCACGTCCTCGTGCGTCAGGATTTCGGGCACGGTGGATGCAACGTTGGTGATGGCGGAGACGGCAATCGTCCTCAATCCGCACTTTCTCGCGGTAAGGATTTCCGGAAGCGTGCTCATGCCCACGGCATCCGCGCCGGAACGGCGGAGGAAACGGATTTCCGCCCGGGTTTCGTACGTCGGTCCCGAAACAAACGCGTACGTGCCTTGTCGTAGCGGTAGACCGCTCTCCGCAGCGACGTCCCGAGCATCATCGGCGAGTTTCTGGTCAATGAGAAACCCGGTGAAACCCGTGCGTGCAACCGGTGCAGGTGAATCGGGGACATACCAGCGCCTGGGTAACGGAAAAGGAACCACCAGGTCGCGAATCAGCATCAGGTCCCCGGGGTCGAGCAGCGGGTTGATTCCGCCGGCGGCGTTGGTCGAGAGAAGGATGCGTGCGCCGCATTCCGCCGCGATGTGCGCAGGCAGGCTTGCCTCGGTCCAGGAGTGTCCTTCGTACATGTGAATCCTGCCTTGAAAAGCAAGGACGTTTTTTCCGCTGCAGGCGCCGAAAAGGATGTTCCCCGCGTGTCCGCTGACGGAAATCGTGGGAAAGCCGGGGATGTCGGACATTGGAAGAACGGAAAGGTCGGTAAACTCATCCACGACGGCTCCCAGGCCGGAACCGAGCACCATGGCGATCTCAGGCGTCCCCGGCAGCCACCTCGCGACCGTGTCCAGGATGGATTTCATTTCAGTTTCCGACAAGTATGCCTGCCAGGGTTGCTGTCAAGAGAGTCGTGAGTACGCCGCCGAACACCGCCCGCATCCCCAGTTGCGAGAGATCGGTCTGGCGGTTGGGCGCCAGGGGACTGATACCTCCGATCTGGATGGCGATGGAAGAAAAATTCGCAAAGCCGCACAAGGCGAACGTGGCCATGGTAATGGCTTTTTCCGAAACCAGGACGCCGTTCCGGATCATTTCCGACATTTCAAGGTAGGCGACGAATTCGTTCAGAACGATCTTGGTGCCGACGAGGCTTCCCACCTGGAAGGATTCCTGCCAGGGCACGCCGATGCCGTACGCGAGGAACTGGAGCACGAGGCCGAAGATCAGCTCGAGGCTGAGCGGCTTCCCGAACGCATCGATGCAAACGGCATTGAGGCCGGTCAATCCGCCCACGTACGTGAGAACGAAATTGATCAGGGCGATAAACGCGATGAACGCGATGAGCATGGCCCCGACGTTAAGAGCCAGTTTCAAACCATCGGCGGCTCCCGTTGCTGCTGCGTCGATGACGTTGGCGGCGTTCTTGACCTTGGGGATGTGAACGGTCCCGCGGGTTTTTGGTTCGCCGGTTTCCGGGTACAGGATCTTGGAGATGATCAACGCGCCGGGCGCCGCCATGATACTGGCACCGAGAAGTTGGCCGGCGAATTTCACCTGGGCTGCGTTCATGCTGAGGCCGTGAAGTTCCGAGTAGGAATAACTGAGCATCTGCACGTACGCAGCCATCACGCCGCCCGCGATGGTTGCCATGCCACCGGTCATGACGGTTAGCAGTTCGGACCGCGTGAGATCGGGCAGGAAGGGACGGATGAGCAGCGGCGCTTCTGTCTGGCCGACGAAAACGTTTGCGGCGTTGGACAGGGATTCCGCTCCCGAGGTACCGAGCAGGCGGGTCATGATCCATGCGAATGCCTGGACGATCTTTTGCATGACGCCCAGGTAGTACATCACCGACATGAGCGACGCGAAGAAAATGATGGTCGGGAGAACCTGGAAGGCGAAGAAGAACCCCAGCGAATCCTCGAATCCCGGGCTGATGGAAAGATTGCCGAACACGAACTTGGCGCCTTCGAACGTGAAGTTCAATACCTTGACGAAGATGCGGCTGGCCACCACGAAAGACAGTTTCGGCCACCCGAGGGGCGACCAGAGGTGCGCCAGGGAATCGCCGCGCAGAACCAGCACCGCGAATACTATCTGGAGTCCCAGTCCGCCCAGTACCAATCTCAGGCTGATGCGTTTCTTGTTGTTTGAAAAAGCATAGGCGATGCCGAGAATCAGGAGAAGTCCCAGTATGCCGCGCAGGAGTGATTCCAGTGTCATGGCGTGCCCGTGAATGGTGTGAAACACCTGCGGCAGCGGGCTTCGTACAGTCCCTTCGCGCCGACCAGGACGCGCTCCTTGCCCCCGCTGATACGCTGCGTGCGGTTGGCGGGATTGCCGCACACCATGCAGATGGCCAGGGTCTTGGTGATGTACTCGGCCACGGCGAGAAGTTGTGGCATGGGTTCGAACGGATTGCCCAGGTAATCCTGGTCGAGCCCGGCTACGATGACCCGCTTGCCCATGTCGGCCAACTCCTGGCAAATTCCCACCAGGGATTCGTCGAAAAACTGGGCTTCGTCGATAGCGATCACGTGGGCGTCGCGGGAGCGCTCCAGGATTTCGGAGGCATGCTCTATCACGACCGATGGAAGCGACTGATCGCTGTGCGAGACGATGTATTCTTCCGCGTATCGCTTGTCGATCGAGGGCTTGAATATCTCGACGTTGAGCCTGGCGATTTCCGCCCTTCGTACCCGGCGGATGAGCTCTTCTGTTTTGCCGCTGAACATGCTGCCGCAGATGACCTCGATCCAACCGGTCTCGCGTGGTTGGTTACTGGGAGAGGTTTCCATGTGGGAATGATGTAGGTAAAAACGGTTTCGGGTACAAGGAATCCAACGTGGTCCTGGTGAATGATCCGTCTTCTCTGCCGAGGATGATCTCAAGGTGCGGGTTGAAATCTGCCAGCGCCTGGCGGCAGGCCCCGCACGGTGGGGTTTCATCAGCGTCGGAGACAACGGCGACGGCGATGAAATCTTTTTCCCCTCCGGCGACGGCTGCGAACAACGCCGTGCGTTCGGCGCAGCAAGTCAAGGAAAACGAACTTATCTCCACGTTGCATCCGGTGGTAATTGTTCCATCCCTGGCGAGAAGGGCCGCCCCCACCCTGAAGTTTGAATACGGGCTGTGCGAGCGTTCCCTGGCGGCGAGGGCGCTACGCACAAGTTCACCCGCCAGTATGTCGTCGATACCTTTCATTGGCAAAAGATATCCAACTCCCCGTGCATTTGCAACGCCCGGAGGGGAAGGAAAATCTTCCAGGTGACCGCGTCTGAAGAGAACAATCGGCGGAAAGCACGACGCAACACGGGATGAAATAATTACACTCCCTGCGGCTGATATTCTTGCGCAAGGTTGTGGAGATATCTAAGTTCAATATGAGTGGGAGGATGTAAAGAAGATAATCGTTTGTTTTCTTTAACTTGTTCCCGGATAACACAGGAAGTGAGGTCAATAATCGCAGCCTTTTACAACAACCGCAGGTTCATGAGCAGAATATTTTCTGTTACGGGATTTATCCTCGTTTCGGTTATTCTCTTTGGTTGCGCCTCTTCCGTTCCTTCCTATCGCCCGCTGTATCCTCGTAAAGCCGCTTTCGCGATCAGCGAACTACCTTCTGACTCGCTGAAAGATTCGTATGAAATCGTGGAGTTCGAACCAGGGGAAAGCGTAAAAGACATCAATATCTCCGACCGGGGGATGCATTTTGATTCCGTCCAGGCGCGGATCGATCTCGTGCGGAAACTGGTAAGCAGCGGCGACACGGTGCGCGCGGCCAGGATCCTGGAAGCAGCTTACGCGGAGCTGAACCATCTCAGCTATTACCCGGAGATCGAGTCCGACCCGGTGTTCGTA
>JAADGX010000155.1 GCA_013152135.1 Chlorobiota bacterium | reverse complement strand
ATTCGTCCGGGTGTTCATGACTTCGATGACGCCTTTTTCCTTCCAGCGTTTCCGCGTTTCCGGCCCCCAACGATCGAAGGTCGAAACGGAAGCCCAGCTCACGACCGCTTTAACACGCGGCTCTTCAACGGCCTTGAGGATGGCGATTCCTCCGCCCCGACTGTGGCCAAGCAAAGCCAGGCGCCCGGTGTTCGCTGCAAAGGGGAGCAACCGCCCTCCAGTTACTTCATCGATCACCGCCTGTAAATCTTCCATCTCTTTGCTGAGGGTATTCTCCGCGAATTTATCGAGCTCCGTAAATTCCGTCTCGTTATCACCAATGCCGTTGTGGGAAAAATTAAATCGAATGGCGATCCATCCCTGGCGCGCAAAAAAATCAGCGACAGCGGGGAAGGCACCCCAATCCTTGAATCCCTTGAATCCATGACAGATGATAATTACCGGGGCTCCCACAGCCTGGCCCGGAGTATGGTAATTTCCGCGAATGCGGTCACCTGAGGCATTCGTTATTTCAAACGGAGACGACGTGGAAACGGTCATGGACAATCCTGCTTCTGTTGTTATTCGTTGCATGCACGGCTGGTAATCCGTAGGTTTCAATGTACGATGAAACTCGAACCGATATCAAATCCCTCCTATGCTCCCTGATCGCGTCGCCCTCGTACACGACTGGCTGACCGGTATGCGCGGCGGCGAAAAATGCCTCGAAGTCCTGTGCGAACTTTTCCCTAACGCCCCCATATTCACGCTGCTGGCATACCCGGAACAACTCTCGGATACAATTCGACGACATGACATTCGAACCTCCTTCCTACAGCGGATGCCGTTTTCCCGAAACGGCTACAGAAACTACTTGCCGCTTTTCCCTCGTGCCATCGAAAGCTTCGACCTGAGTGAATTCGACCTCGTCGTATCGACATCGCACGCCGTGGCCAAGGGCGTCATTCCCGCTACACGAGCACTGCATATTTCTTACATCCACACGCCGATGAGATACATCTGGAACATGTTCGATGCCTACTTCGGGAAAAACCAGGTGGGTTCCATCAAGAGGGCGTTCATCAGTCTCGTGGCAAAACGCTTGCGTCGATGGGACGTGTCTTCCTGCGCGCGCGTTGACCATTTCATCGCCAACTCCCACCACGTCAGGAAGCGTGTCGAGCAATACTGGAAACGAACGGCGGAGGTCATCTATCCCCCTGTCGACGTGGGTCGATTCCAGGTATCGCATGAACCCGGCGATTACTACCTCGTTGTTTCCGCCCTCGTTCCATACAAACGCGTGGATCTCGCTGTCGAGGCGTGCAATCAGATGGGTCATCCGCTCCGTATTATTGGTGAAGGGCCCGAAAAGCAACGCTTGAAGGCTCTCGCCGGCCCGACGATCCGGTTCGAAGGATGGCTTTCCGCTGAAGAAATAAACGCTGGGTTCCAGCATTGCAAGGCCCTGCTCTTTCCCGGCGAGGAAGATTTTGGGATCGTACCCGTGGAAGCCATGGCCTGCGGAAAACCGGTCGTTGCTTTCGGGGTAGGCGGTGCCACGGAAACTGTCGTTGATGGTCAGACCGGCGTGTTCTTTCACGAACAACGTGTAGCATCACTCATCGAAGCAATCAACAGGCTCGAATCCACGACGTGGTCCGCTGACAACATCCGAAAACATGCCGAATCGTTCGACCGGAAGGTCTTTAAGAAGAAGATGCTCGAATCTATCCAGTTGCACTGGTCCAACCACTATAAAAAACTACGTAATTGAGCGCTTTTCCACGAACATCGCTTCCGAGCGGGAACTTGTATTTATTACAAAAGAGATGGTTCTGTAACAGAACGATCGTTCCGGATTGCGCACAATAAAACCGAGCTCGTACTCCTCTCCCCCGCCTTTAACCAAATTCACGTTAAAATACACGAAAATACGCCGGAATTTCGGGCTTTAGTATTTTCAGCAAGGGACAGTACTCCACTTCACATACGCGTCATGTCATTGTAAATATTTCACTTACGTCCAATAACTGTAACAATTTTCAAAAAAGATGTTTTATAGGAAACAAGTACATGTCAAAATAATCAGCGAATACTCTCTAAATTCATCGAATTCCAGAATTTCATTTCCAACGCTCCTATCATGGTACAGAATTCGAATCCCCAACTCCAGCAGTAAAAGGAGTTGGTACAATGTATTGGAAAAAAATTCTGTTCATTTGCTTTGTTGTTGCATATTTAACCTCCACCGGTCACGCCCAGTTTTGGGCGGATGCGTCGGTCGCTGAACCCTCGCCGACGAGGCTATCCGTCAGTGACCTCGATTTCGAATCCCGAAAGTGCATGCGCTGTCATGATGGATCGAACGGAACCTACATCCCGCTTCGTCCCGTGACAGCTCCCATTGAACATGTACGAAAGGGCTCGATTAAAACGAAAAACCATTCCGTCGGAATGCTTTACGTAAGGTCCGTCGAGAAGCAACCCGCGGAATATGTCGATCCGATTTCCCTCGATTCCCGCATCAAACTGATAGGGGGCAAGGTAGGATGTTTAAGTTGTCATGTAAAAAAGACCAACGAAGACGGGCCTTCGAAGGATAATCAAACATGCACGAACGACTCGAAGGCGGCGGAAAAAATTTTTCATGGAAGGCTGTGTCAACAGTGCCATATTAAGTAACGACGCGCGGCGCTTCCTGCCCCTCGGAATTTCTCTGAACGGAACGGGCTTCAACAAAGCCCGTTGTATTATTTCTTATGACACGTCAAACAAAGAGCGCTTCCCGCGTTGTCAACGCGCAGTGATAACGTCCTCCCCGTCATGCCGAAACCGCCGTGAGCATTATGACACCCCGAGCATCCCTGGGTGTTTCGCGAGATATGTGGATCGTGGCACGTAGAACATTCGACTCTCCCGTTATCAAGCAGATCATCCTCGATCGTCCCTCCTAGTCCGGATGACCTCGTGCTCGGATCATAGAGTTCTCCATCCGAGGTCGCCAGAGCCGTATTATAGACAAATGAGATGGGATGATCATCGCGTAAATCAGTACCGACTTTTCCCCATGTAGTGTATCGTGTGCCGTTGGTCTGACCGGCATGGTTTTCAATTGCCACCGTACCATCATGACAGGAAAGACAAAGCTTGGTCGTGCCCAGCGGCTGGTTTACTTGTGCATCCAGGGTCGAACTCGAATATACTGTGTAGGACGCCGTGGATAGCTGGTGACTCCACAGGGGAGAATTCGGAACGGTCGTAATGGCATTGTGCGGGACATGGCATGGACGGCAGATCTGGTTGCCGCTCCACGAAGCGCCGCTGAAATCGTGATGACTGTTTCGAATATCCGGCGACGGGATCGGCCCCGAAGCCGCTTCAAGACAGGCTTGAGTAAACGTATTGTGGGAAGCGGGCATCGCTTCCGGCGTCGATGCTGATTGGACCGACAGGTGAATCATTATGATCGACGCATAAAAAACAAAAGCTGGACGATTCATTTGAATATTCCCCCAAAAACAAACGTTGTATCCGCATGTGGGTAGTTTTACTTGTTATGACAAATCAAACAGAGTTTGCTCCGGGAATTGTCAACACGAAGAGACAGGGACTTGATCTTGTTTTCGTGCATGATATGACAACCGGAACATCCCTGTGTATTACGCGAGATATGTGGATCGTGACACGAAGTACACTCCACTCTCCCGTTATCGAGAAGGTCTTCCGCAATCGTTCCCCCCAAGCCGGAAGCGGTTGAAGTTGGATCCCGCATTTTGCGATCCATGAAGACCAGTCCCTCATCATAGGGAAAAGAAACGGGATGGGAATTGCTTAAATCTATTTTGAACTCCCCTGCAAGAAGCAAGGGTTGTCCGCTTTCCGATTCCGCATGGCTTTCAATGGCTATCGTTCCATCATGACAGGAAAGACACAACTTGGAAATACCCGAGGGCTGCCCGACAAATGCATTCATCGTTGAACTTGAATACATAGAAAATGGAGGAACTCGCAAGGAGGTAGTCCAAGCGGGCGTTTCCCAACTCGTTGTATCAGTCACTTCAGGCACATGACAGGGCTGGCACATGGTCATGCTTCTCCAGGACGCGCTGCGGAAATCGTGGTGACTGTCCTTGATATCCGGATGATGCGCCATCATTATAATATGGGATCGTATGACACCTTCACGATCACCGGATATTTCATCGTTCCTGGTAATCTGCTTTCCTCCTTGGTTGAGCAGCAGCATGGGGAAAATTCCTATCAGAATGTAGCTCAAGATTTTCATCCTTCACTCCATACGATCGACGTCCCTTGATATGTTTTTTTCCCTGTCAACACCAAACCTGCATTGAACTTACTTTTTATGGCACGTAAGGCATAGTGCGCTGCCAGTGTTATCCTTCCAGATTGACAGCGTCCTTGTCGTCACACCGGGCGCCACGAAATGACAGCCCAGGCAACCGTTCTTGTTCCTGGAAATGTGAACATCATGACATGAGACGCAGCCCATTTTCCCGTTATCCAACAAGTCTTCCTCAATTGTTCCGCCAAGCCCTGACTGGGTGGTACTGGGATCATAGAGCTCTCCGTCGGCGGCAGCAAGCGCGGAATTATAAACAAATCCTATAGGATGATGTTTACTCAAATCCGTTCCTATTTTGCCGAAAGTCGGATACCACGATCCGTTGTGATTCCCGGCGAAATTCTCTACAGCCACCGTGCCGTCGTGGCAGGAAAGGCATAATTTCGTTGTTCCCGTCGGTTGGCCGGGAGAGGCATCCATGGTGCTCCGTGAATAGAGCGTGTAGCTCGCGGTGGATAAATCGTGGCTCCAGAGAGGCGAATTCTGCACTGTTGTGT
>JAADGX010000251.1:2689-7545 GCA_013152135.1 Chlorobiota bacterium | reverse complement strand
CGCTCGAGTCGGTGACTTTCTTCCCGTCAATCGAAATACCGCCTTGTTGAAACAACCTGCGCCCTTCGCTTCTGGAAGGTACCATCTTTTCCTGGACAAGAAGTTCCAGGAGAGAGAGTGTCTTCGATGTGGGAATGGTGCACTCAGGGATATTATCGGGCACTTCCTTCTTTTTATGAATCTGATCGAATTCCTGCTCCGCTGTGATTGCGGATTCCTCGTCCACGTACATCGCAACGAGCATGCGTGCGAGTTTTCTCTTGGCATCGCGGGGATTCATGCGTCCGTCTTTCATTGCCGTCTCCATCTCCTGGATTTCCGGTAGAGGAACGTCCGTGAGCAGCTTGAAATACGGGATGATCAGCTTGTCCGGGATGGAAAGTACCTTCCCGTAAATCTCGGATGCGGGTTCGGTCAATCCGATGTAGTTGCTCAATGATTTACCCATCTTATCCACGCCATCGGTTCCCGGCAGTATGGGCAGGGTGATAATGACCTGCGGCTCCTGGCCGTACTCCCGTTGAATATCGCGCCCCACGAGGAGATTGAATTTCTGGTCGGTCCCGCCCAGTTCGACATCAGACCGTATGGCTACCGAGTCCATGGCCTGGGCGAGGGGATAGAGGAACTCATGGATGGAAATCGGAGCGCCGGACTTGTAGCGATTTTCAAAATCATCGCGCTCCAGCATTCGGGCCACCGTATACTTCGCCGATAACTTGATGACGTCTTCGAAGGTCAGTTTCGACAACCAGTCGGAATTGAAAACGATTTCCGTTTTCTCCGCGATGAGGATTTTCGACGCCTGTTGAAAATACGTCTCGCCGTTGATACGGGTTTGTTCGAGTGTAAGCGATGGACGCGTTTTGTTCCGTCCCGATGGGTCGCCGATCATACCGGTGAAATCCCCGATAATCAGGACCGCCTGGTGACCGAGATCCTGGAAATGCCGGAGTTTTCGCAACACAACCGTGTGCCCGAGATGCAGGTCGGGGCTGCTGGGATCACATCCGAGCTTTACGCGAAGGGGGATGCCGGTACTGATCGACTTCTCCAGCTTTTGGACGAGCGCATCTTCTGGAATGATTTCTTCGACGCCGCGTCTGATGATATCCATCTGCTCGTTCAACGGCGCGAATGTCTGTTTTTTCGAATTCACGTTAACTCCGTTTGATATAGCGTTGTAGTTCCCGTTCCGTATCGCGTCGCTTGACGCTTTCGCGTTTGTCGAACATCTTCTTTCCCCGGGCCAGTCCTAATTCAACTTTGACGTGTCTTCCGGAAAAGTATACGCGAAGAGGCACGAGCGTGAAGCCTTTTTCTTTCAACTTCACGGAAAGTTTTCGAATCTCCTTCTTATGCGCAAGGAGCTTACGCACGCGCATGGGCTCGTGATTATGTGTTCCGCCATGCTTGAAAGGACTGATATGGAAATTATGAAGCCACAGCTCGCCGTCCTTGACAACGGCGTAGCTGTCCGCGAGATTAGCCTTGCCCTCGCGCAAGGATTTCACTTCCGTTCCCGTAAGCACGATACCCACTTCGACAGTCGATTGAATGAAGTAGAGATGCCGTGCTTTACGATTCGTAGCAATTATTTTTTCTTCACGTTCCATAGCCAAAGCTAATCAAGCTACAGATTGCATCGATTTTTTGCAATTGTATCTTGATTGTATCTTGATGGTGGAAAAGAGAGTGTTGCACAGGAACGACCACGTCCCGGTATGGAGCCGCGGGGCACCGATGCCGTACTGGCGCACGGCGAGAGCACGGAAAATGACACGGAAATTCATTGCATTTACCGAAAAAACGTTATATATTCCGTAATGGAAAGTGGGAAAATCCCACTTTTTTATTTAAATGAAAGAAACCAACTCCATCGACGCTGAACTTCGTGACCTTGTTCATCGCATCATCGAATCACATTCGGCGATCGTGATGGAAATTGTTGTCAAGGGAAGCAAGAGGAGTCCCGTTTTACAAGTGTTCGTAGATACGGAGGACGGGATTACGTTGAAAGAATTGGCGGGGTTCCACCGGGAACTGAACGCCTCGATCGAGCAAGCGGGTCTTTTAGGACGGTCATACCGCGTGGAAGTGTCATCACCGGGTGCTACGCGTCCGCTCCGGTTTGATTGGCAGTACCGGCGCAACGTCGGTCGTGACCTCGAAATAACAACGAGGGCTGGAGAGACGATGCGGGGAACACTTCGTGACGTAAATTCCGATGGAGTAATGCTCGAGTACAAGAATGCAAACCAGTTTATCAAATTTGAAGATATCGAAACAGCACATGTACAACTTCGATTTTAACCAAGCAGGGAACGAGTCCCGGAGGTAGATGCAGATATGAACTATGAGATAGTAGATTCCTTCAGCCAGATGGTCCGCGAAAAGGGCATCGATCGCGATCGTCTCGTCGGAATAATAGAGGATATCTTCGGGATGATGGTCCGAAAGAAGTATGGTCAAGATGCCAACTACGAGATCGTCGTGAATATGGACAAGGGAGATATTGAAGTCTTTCTTGTGCGCGAGGTCGTGGAAGAGGTCGAAGATCCTGCGACGCAGGTTACGCCGGAATACGCGCTGGAAAAAACGGGAGAGAAGCTTCAGCCCGGCGAAGAATGTGTCGAGATACTCGATCTCCGGGATTTCGGGCGGAGGCTTATCGTAACGGCGAAGCAAAATCTCAATCAGCGAATCAAGGAAATAGAGAAAGACCTGATTTATGATGAGTACTCGGAGAAAATCAATGATATCGTGGTAGGAGAAATATATCAGGTCCGGAAGCACGATGTGTTGATCAACCATAATCGGACAGAGCTGATACTTCCCAAGAGTGAGCAGATCCCCAGGGAACGCTACCGGAAAGGCGACACTATCCGGTGCCTGATCAAATCCGTGGAACGGAAAGGCAACGCCATGCCGCGAGTCATCGTAACCCGCGCGGATTCTCTATTCCTGAGAAAATTGTTCGAGATGGAGATCCCGGAAATCTATGATAATGTGATTTCGATCGTCAAGATTGCCAGGGAGCCCGGTGAACGGGCGAAAGTGGCGGTTGAATCAAACGACGACCGTATTGATGCCGTGGGCGCATGCGTCGGAATGAAAGGTGTTCGTATCCATGCCATCGTTCGCGAATTGCACAACGAGAACATCGACGTCATCAACTACACCGATGACCCGTATCTCTTCCTCACGCGCGCCCTGGCGCCGGCCAAGCTGGAGGAAATCAAGCTCGACCGGGAAGAAAAGACTGCTTATGTTTACGTAGAGCCTGACCAGGCGTCGCTGGCCATCGGGCGCAACGGCCAGAACATTCGCCTCGCATCCGAGTTGACCGGTTTCAAAATCGAAATCGTCAAGATCGGGGAAGAAGAGCCGAAGCTTGACGAATACGAAATGGACATGATTGAATTCCAGGATGACTTCGGTCCGGAACTCGTTCAGCAGTTTATCAACGCTGGTTACATCAAGGTCAACGACGTCATCGAAGCGGAGAAAGAGGAGATCCTCTTCAAGGTCCCGGGTCTGGACGCTGAGCGGCTGGAAGAGATCATTACAACGCTGAAGGAAGAGTTCAAGGAAGCGGAAGAGGAGGAATCTGTCGAAGGGGAGGAAGTTCTTGTGGACAAGAACGCGGAGATCGAGGAACCCGCAACCGAAGATGAAAGCGTGGTTTCTGCTGAACCGACTGAACTTGCGGAAGAACCGGCTGAGGAGCTCGAAGAGGGGGAGAAGTTGGTCGGTAGCGCTGATTCGGAAGAACCAGTCGAAGCGGAGGATGATGAACCTTCGGTCACGGAATCCGAAGGAGAAGATGAAGAACCGTCGATCACGGAATCCGAAGGAGAGGATAAAGAACCGTCGGTGACGGAATCCGAAGACGAACCGGATGAATTAAACGAGACAACAGCATTAAACGAGGCGGAAAAAGACGGAGCATAAGCTCACCGCCTCAAAGCAACGGAACTACGAATGGAATCTGGAACCAAGCCAAAGAAAGTGCGTCTCTACAAGGTCGCGGCTGAGTTGAACATCGGTCACGATGTTCTCATCGCTTACCTGGCCAAGAAGGGATACACGCTGAAGAATCATATGTCCATCATTACTCCGGAAATGATGGACGACATCAATCAGCATTTTAAGAAAGAGAAAAGCGAAGCCGAGCGCCATGCCCGCAAAATGCGGGAATTCTCGGAGCATGAACGGAAACGTCGGGAAGCGCTGGCTGCTCGCCAGGCATTGGAGACAGATATTCGTGAGGATGTAGCCGAAAGAGCTTTGTCTGGCGACACCGAACTTCCTCCCCCCGAAGTGGAAGGGGAAAAAGAAGTGCAGAAGGAAGAGGTCGTCGCCGATGTTAAAACCGAGGAAGGCGAGAAAGCGGAAACGGAGCAGGCCGTTGAAGTCGTCGAAACCGAAACGATACAAGAAGAACCTCCTGCAAAAGAAGACGTACTAGAGGTACCAAAAGAAGAAGCGGAGATCGCGGAGCACGAGACGGAAGAGGGAACAGCGCCGGAAAGCGAAGAAAAGGAAGCGGAGGTCGTTTCGAAAAAAGCGGAACGCCAGCATACGCTTGAATCCTCCATGCCCAAGATGGGACTGAGGGTAAAAGGAAAACTCGATCTCGATGCTCTCGAAAAAGTGGAAGCAGTAGATGAGACGCAAGGGGTTCCCTCTGATAAAACCGTGACCGCTGAAAAACCCGCGAAGAAAAAGAAGAAAAAGCGGAAGAAGAAAAAGGCGTCCGGTGAAGACATGGAAGCCGCTTTATTGGCGGGAGGCGTGAAGCGAGGAAAGAAGCGCGGGCGTGAAGTGAATATGGACGATGTCGAGGAAGCGAT
>JAADGX010000251.1:0-2673 GCA_013152135.1 Chlorobiota bacterium | reverse complement strand
CTGACTGATATCGGCGGTACCTCCGGGAAGACACTTGCAAAAAAGAGGAAAAAGCAACGTCGCATCGAGCAGGAAATCCAGAAAGAAGAAGAAACTATCCGCGAGAGCAAGATCCTTCACATCGCTGAGTTTGCCACCGTCAACGAGTTGGCAAACATGATGAACGTCACGGCGGCAGAGGTTATCAGCAAGTTGATGAGCCTCGGAATCATGGCCTCGCTCAACCAACGCCTCGATATGGACACGATCACTCTCGTCGCGTCGGATTTCAATTTCGATGTCGAGGAAACAAAGGACGAGGAATTCGATCTCCTCGAAGACCAGGAGGATGATCCGGAAACACTTGAACCACGGCCACCTATCGTCACCATCATGGGGCACGTGGATCATGGTAAGACGTCGCTGCTCGATTATATTCGGGATTCCAGTGTCGTCGCCGGTGAAGCCGGTTCGATCACGCAGCATATCGGCGCGTACATGGTATCGCTCGAGAGTGGAAAGAAAATAACGTTTCTGGATACGCCAGGGCACGAAGCGTTTACGGCTATGCGCGCGCGGGGCGCGCAGGTTACGGATCTCGTTGTTCTTGTTGTCGCGGCTGACGATAATGTCATGCCCCAGACGTTGGAGGCAATCAGTCATGCCCAGGCGGCGGGTGTTCCCATCATTGTCGTGATAAATAAGATCGATAAACCCGAGGCTAATCCGGAGCGCATCAAACAGCAGCTTGCCGATCGCAACATCCTCGTAGAGGACTGGGGCGGAAAATACGGTTGCATCGAGCTTTCCGCGAAGACCGGTCTGAACGTGGACAAATTGCTGGAAAGGATTGCCCTGGAAGCCGAGATACTTGATCTCAAGGCGAATCCGAACCGGCCAGCGCGTGGCGTGGTGATCGAAGCCAAAATGGAAAGCGGGAAAGGCAAAGTCGCTACCGTGTTGGTGCAAAAGGGCACTCTGAGAAGTGGAGATAATTTTGTCGCGGGAATGATTAGCGGAAAAGTCCGCGCGATGTTCGATGAGCGACAGAATCCCATCAAGTCTGCGACGCCATCCATGCCCGTCCGCGTTCTTGGATTCAATGAAATGCCTCAAGCCGGGGACCTCTTCGTTGTGGTTGAATCAGAGCGCAAGGCAAGGGAAGTGAGCAGCAGCCGGAAACAGTTGCGGCGCGAACAATTGTTCCGCCAGGCGCATCGCCAGACCCTGGACGATATCTCGCGTCAGATTAAAACCGGTGGAATCCGTGAATTGAATCTCCTGGTGAAAGGCGATGTCGATGGTTCGGTAGAAGCTCTCAGCGATTCACTCGAACGTCTCTCCACCGATGAAGTCGCCGTGAGGGTTATCCATCGAGGCATCGGCGGCATCACTGAATCGGACGTGCTTTTGGCGGCGGTTTCCAACGCGATTATCGTCGGTTTCCACGTACGCCCGCATCTGAATGCGAGAAAACTCGCCGAGCTCGAAAAAGTCGATATACGGTTGTATGACGTTATTTACCAAGCCATCGACGACGTGAAACTCGCGTTGGAAGGGCTCCTGGCGCCGGAAATCTCGGAGGAAATCGTTGCAACAGTACAAGTGCGCGAAGTATTCAAGATCTCCCGAGTGGGAACGGTCGCCGGCTGTTACGTATTGGATGGAAAGATCACGCGAAACAGCAAAGTCCGGCTGATCCGTGACGGCGTCGTCATCTTCACCGGAGGACTGAGCACCCTGAAACGATTCAAGGATGACGTCCGCGAGGTGGATGCAGGGTTCGAATGCGGATTGACACTGGATGGTTTCAATGATATCAAGGTGGACGATATCATCGAAGCATATCGTGTTGTGGAGACAAAGAGGAAGTTGGCCTGATTATGGGCAGAAGACCGGAAACATTGAGGAACAAGCGCATCGCTGAAACGATTCGGCACGAAATCGCGCAGCTTCTGATCAGCCATCTGAATACGAGCGAAATCGGCCTGGTGACCCTTACAGACGTGAAGATGTCTCCTGATTTGAAAATTGCTACGTTGTACGTCAGCATTTTTCATGCTCCGAATTCCAAAGAAACGTCGCTGGCCCTGCTCGAAGAAAAAGTAACCGAATTCAGACGTGAAATCGGCCGGAGGATTCGCATCAAATACACACCGGAAATCCGGTGGAAGTTGGACGATTCCCTCGATACCATCGAGCATATCGACGCCCTTCTTCACCCGGACAAGAAGCGCAAGGAAGGGTGATCAGAATGGTCACGGACATCAAAGCAAGCCTGGATCGGTTCACGTCACCGGAAGGAGGGATCCTGCTGGTGGACAAGGCGCCGGATTGGACGTCGTTTGATGTCGTCAAAAAGGTGCGGAATCTCTTTCACCTTCGCAAAGTCGGTCACGCGGGAACTCTTGATCCATCCGCCACCGGCTTGCTGATTCTCTGTTCAAACCAGCATACACGGAAGGTTCACGAGTACCAGGAATTGCCGAAGGAGTACACTGGTACGATGAAATTAGGATGGATCACGGACAGTCTGGATGCCGATACGGAGGAGAAGGATCCCCGACCGTTTAACCATATCAATGAAGTGATTTTGCAAGAAACCGCGCTTCAGTTGGTCGGAGATATAGAACAGATTCCACCGATGTATTCCGCCCTGAAGAAGAAAGGGAAGCGCCTGTACACGCTCGCAAG
>JAADGX010000253.1 GCA_013152135.1 Chlorobiota bacterium | reverse complement strand
GAGCACCGACGTCATCAACATCAAGAAAAACACGTCCAACGTGATTGCTCTCCTTCCCGGTTCTGATCCCGTTCTGAAGAACGAGTACATCGTAATCGGCGCGCACTACGACCACCTCGGGTGGGGGCAGGACGGTTCGTTGTATCGGGGAAAAACGCCCATGGTCCACAACGGAGCCGACGACAATGCCTCAGGTGTCTCCGGGTGCCTTGAACTCGCGGAGTACTTTGCCAAGAGCGCGGCTAAACTCAAACGCTCACTGATTTTCATCAACTTCACTGGCGAAGAAATGGGTCTTCTGGGATCGCGATGGTATGTCAACCATCCGACTGTCGATTTGAAATCCATCGTGGCAATGATCAATCTGGACATGATCGGTCGCATGGTCGACAGCACACATGAAATCAACGCGCAGGGCATCGGCACCTCGCCGGTATGGAAGAGTCTCCTGACAAAGATCAACGAGAAATATAATTTCTCGATAAAATATATTCCGGACGGCACCGGTCCCAGTGACCATGCTTCATTTTACAGCAAGAACATACCGACGTTATTCTTTTTCACTGGTTTGCACAGCGATTACCATAAACCGAGTGACGACGTGGAAAAGATAAACGGAAAAGGACTTGCCGACGTTATCCGGTTCACGGCGGAAATCATCCGAAATATCGACGGTTTGGATTCACGACCCAAATTCACAAAGGTCAAGGCAGAAAAGAAAACCGTTAGCAGGTTCAAGGTTTATGTCGGAACCATCCCCGACTACGGCGCCGATGTGAAGGGGTTTAAAATTTCCGGTGTCAGCGATGGCAGCCCGGCAGAAAAAGCGGGTTTGAAGGGGGGGGATATCATCCTGAAGTTCGGGGACATGAAACTGCTGAATATCTATGATTACATGACCGCGCTCAGTAAATTCGAGGCCGGCGACGAAGTGCCGGTTGTCGTCAACCGCGGAGGCAAGCTAATCACCCTGACGATCCACCTGGAAGGGAAATGACGATCATCTGAAAAACCGGAAAAGGCGGGGGCACCCGCCTTTTCTATTTTCGCGCTTGTGAAAGAGATTGGAGATAGCTCTGCAAGAGGTGCACGGCCGCCAGCATATCGACGCGGTGCTTTTGCCGGCGTTTCTTCCTCCCGACCCCCATATCAATCAATGTCTGCTCCGCCAACTTCGATGTGAATCGCTCGTCCCATTCAACGATTTCAATATCCGTTACGCGCTGTAAGCGCTGGATGAACAAGCGGACTGCGCGTGTAGAATCCGAATCCGACCCATCCAGATTTACCGGCAGTCCGACAACAATTCTCGAAACCTGATATTCCTCTACGACCTCTTCGATGCTGCGCAAGGTATTCCTGTCGTTGGAGATCGTTTTCAAAGGAGTGGCGAATATCCCCAGCGGATCGGAGACGGCAAGTCCGATTCGTCGTTGTCCAAAATCAATAGCGAGTATGCGGAAGGAATCTTGCAAAAGTGCGACGGAGGAACGTGATCAGGAGCAGCTGCACGCAACAAGCGCTTACATTTCGTCGTAACGCTCGACGGTTTTTATTCCTTTCACTTTCAGGATGCGGCTGATAATGTGATTGAGATGATCGAGATCGCGAACGGACACCACGATACTTCCGAAAAAGCTGCCTTCCTTCGTATCAATGCTTACCGACCGGATGTTCGTGTTCCGGTAATTCGAAATGGCGAGCGAGATCTCGTTCAGTATCCCGGGTCTGTCGTCACCGATCACTTTGATCCCGGCCAGGTATGTGGACTCGCCGTTGCGGGGCCAGGTGACAGGGATCAACCGATCAGCTATCGTGGGATCGGAAACCGTCGCGTCTATCATAAGGTGTTCAATGTTTATGCAATCACGCCGGTGTATCTTGAGCGTCCCCCCTTTGGTGATAAAGCCGATAATGTCGTCGCCGGGAATGGGGTTGCAGCATTTCGCGTATTCGAACTGCATGCTGGTTTCCTTCCCATCGATCAGGAATGCCTGGCTGTCGCGTGCGGAACGGATGAAATCTTCGAATAATTCTTCCTTTCCCTTGGGCTGTGGCAATGCCTCGGTATCTTGTTCCACCAATCCGCGGTGCGTGTTCACAATCCGCTCAAAATCGAGGTCCCCGTTTCCAAGCGCCACAAACATGAAATACGGAGATTTGAATCCCAACTGGCGGGCGACACGCTCCAGTTCATCCTCCGCGATCTTGACTTTCTGTTTCCTCGCCTTTTTGCGAAAGATATCACGGCCCTTGTCGGCGATGTGACGCGATTGCTCGTTGTACCACCGCCTTATGGCCGTGTGCGCTTTATGTGTGGTGACGAGCTTGTCCCAGTCCGTCCCGGGGCTGTGATTCTTCGAAGTGATAATCTCCACTTGATCGCCGCTTTTCAATTTCGTCCCCAACGGAACGATGCGGTGATTCACCTTGGCGCCGATGCACCTGAGACCGAGCTCGGAATGAATGGCAAAAGCAAAATCTAGAGCGGTTGCGCCTGCAGGCAAGCTGATATCATCTCCCTTCGGAGTGAACACCACGATTTCGTCCTGATACAGGGAACGCATCAGGTCCTTCAGCATGACCTCGGCGCTTTCTTCCTTGCTCGCGCCATAGAGTGGATTCTCGAACACTTCGCGCACGGATGCGACCCAATCCTCGAACGAGGATTTCCGCGCCGATTTCCGTTCCTTGTACAGCCAGTGCGCCGCCACACCGATTTCCGCGACTTCATGCATTTCTCTCGTGCGTATCTGAACTTCCACCTTCCGCCCGTTGGGCCCCGAGACCGTTGTGTGAATCGACCGGTAGCCGTTTTGTTTGGGCAAATTAATGTAGTTCTTGAATCGTTCGGGAATCGGGCGATAGATGTCGGTTACGATTCCATACACCGAGAAACACTCGTTATCGTCTTCCGTGTCGAGAATAATGCGGATGGCAAACAAATCGTAGATTTCCGTAATCGGCTTGTTTCGATTTACCATTTTCTGGTAAATACTGTACAGGTGCTTGGGCCTGCCGGAAATTTCAAATTGCAATCCGCGCTCTTTCAATCGCTTGACAATAGGCTTGGCGAATTTTTCGATATATTTCTCCCGCTCTTCCCTCTTCTCATTGATGTGAAGCTTCAAATCTTCATATTCGAGCGGGTGTAGATATTTGAAGGCGAGGTCTTCCAGTTCCCATTTAATACGGGCCAACCCGAAACGATGGGCGAGGGGGGCATACAAATCCAGGGTTTCCTTCGCGATAGCAACTTGTTTCACACGAGAATGATGTTCCAACGTGCGCATGTTGTGCAACCGGTCCGCGATCTTAACCAGAATAACCCGTAAATCGTTGACCATCGAGGCCAGGAGTTTCCTGTAGTTCTCCGCCCGCTTCAGTTGCTTGTTCTCGAAGAACTTGCTGATTTTCGTCACACCTTCGACGATATCCGCCACAACGGTTCCAAAGTTCGACCGTATGTCGTCATACGTGTATTCCGTATCCTCAACCACGTCGTGAAGAAGAGCGGAAGCAACCGTTATCGAGTCGAACGGAATATCATGCAGGATGATTCTCGCCACCGCCAGGGGATGACTGAAGTACGGTTCGCCCGATTTCCTGAAGCTGTGTTTGTGTGCTTCACGCGCGTACTCATAGGCGTTCCGTATCAGCGGCTCGTCGTATTCTCTCAGACTGTTCCTGCACGCTTCCAGGAATTCCTTCAGATCAGGCGAGTCGGACGAACTGTCTTCTTTTTTGACACTCCCTCCGCTAACCAATCTTCTTAACCGTGTATCATGTAGAAAGCTCATATTATCCCGTACAAACGTCAATATAGCTGAATTCACGTGAATGTCAAGATCGAAAGCACACCACACCGCATGGAATTGCATAAAGGTCGCGAAAATCATGTACATGCCACGGGTATTTCATCACGCAACGGCGAAAGTTGAATATCCCTGTCCGATTAATTACCTTGTAGTTTATGCTCACAAAAACAGTAAATATGAAATAAGGATTTTTCAATGGTGCGAACAATCTCCTTTCAAACCCTCATCATCGCTGTGCTCCTGATCGGAATGGGGACGATGGGCTTCCAGTGTTCATCGCCAAACATTACCAGCGCCCGCATGTACTACCAACAGAAAAAATACGACAAGGCCGAGGAAGTCCTGAACAAGGAAATCAAGCAGAATCCAAACAACGCGGAGGCCTGGTACTGGCTGGGGATTATCCAGGGAACCAAGAAGGAATTCTTGAAGCTGGTGGAATCATGGAACAGGAGCTTGAAAATCTCCAACCAGATGAAATCGAAGATCGATGAGAATCGTCCGTACTTCTGGGGTTTGGCATTCAATTACGGAGCGAAGAACCTCAAGAAAGCGCGTATTACCAAGCGCGAGAAGGAGTACGAAAAAGCAATTGAGGGCTTTAAAGCCGCTATTAAACTTTTGCCTGACAGTTCGGCAAAATACGGCGCATACCTGAATCTCGGGTTGGTGTATCTCAACCAGGGAAAACAGGATAAAGCCATAGAGCCATTTATGAAATCAGTGGAAATTGAAAAGCTGGAGCAAAGTTACGAAATACTGGGGCAACTCTACCTCGCCCAGGGAACGGATTTGCAGAAGCAAGGGAAAAAAGAGGAAGCAAACGCTGCTTTCGAGAAGGCAATCGACATCTTCAACCAGGGAATAAGCAAATACCCTAATTCCGACAATCTCCGCATCAACCTTATTCAAGCTTACGTAAAGGCCGACCGTACCAAGGAAGCGATCGCTCAATACGAAAAAGAAATTAAGGTCCATCCCGAAGACAAAATCGCTCAATACAACCTTGGTGTTCTGTACATGCAAGCCGAGAATTACG
>JAADGX010000314.1 GCA_013152135.1 Chlorobiota bacterium | reverse complement strand
GGATACAGCAGACGATCCAGGATAAGATTGTCGCCATCGAACGGGCCAAGAAGCACGCGGAGGAAACGGATATCCGCCAGGCGGAATTGAAAGAGGAAGTGACCGGCCTGGAGGAGAGAATCGAGGTCGTCAGAACGGAAACGGAAGCGGAAGAAAAACGGGTCCAGTCAATCGAAGCGGAACTCGAGAACAAAACCAACGAGATCGTTGCACTGGAAAAAACACTGAAGGAAGAACGCGCCCGTCACGACGATTCAATTTCCCGTGTCCACGACATCGAGATGAAATGCGAGGAAATCCGCCAGCGCATCGTTTCGATGAAAGAGCGGGCGCAGGAGGATTTTGGCATCGATCTCGACTCGGTCGAGGTTGGTGACGACAACGTGTTTGATCTGGCACAAGCCAGGGACGAGATCAACACGCTGAAACACCGCATCAAGAATCTCGGTCCGATAAACCAGCTCGCCTACGAGGAGTACAAACAGGAAAAGGAACGCCTGGACACGCTGGTTGCGCAACGTGAAGACCTCTTGGAAGCGCGCACCACCTTGTACCAGACGATCGATGAGATCAACAGGACGGCGCGGGAAAAATTCCTGGAGACATTCGAAAAGATCCGGTCGAATTTCATTTCCCTGTTCAAGAAATTATTTGATGAAGGCGACGAGGCGGATCTCGTGCTCGAAGAGGGCGCCGATCCCCTCGAAGCGCGGATCGAAATCATTGCCAAGCCCCGTGGCAAACGGCCGCACTCGATAGAAATGCTGTCCCAGGGGGAAAAGACGCTCACCGCCACTGCGCTGCTTTTCGCCATCTACCTGGTCAAGCCCAGTCCGTTCTGCATCCTCGACGAAGTCGACGCGCCGCTCGACGACGCGAACATAGAACGATTCCTGAAAATACTGCGGGAGTTTTCCACAAGTACCCAGTTCATCGTGGTCACGCATAACAAGAAAACGATGAGCGAATGCGATACGTTGTACGGGGTTACGATGGAAGAGGAAGGCGTGTCGAAAATGGTGGGCGTGGACTTCAAGAAAAACGGTGTGCCCGCTTTCTCGGAAAACTGAGACTCTTTCTCTCCAGCCGATCGCTCTCGCTTCACCGGCAAGTTTACCAACAGCAACACAATCCCCTCGGCGTTTACGTAACGCCTTGGAATGTAACCAGCTTTCCACCCCCCACGGGGAGGAGAGCACTGATCACATGTGTCGTGCCGGCTTCAGTGACTCGACATCCACATTGCGAACAGTTCCATGCTGTGCACCCGGTTGTCGAGATGGAGAGCTGCGGGCGGCGACTCGATGAGCTGTTGCAATTCGTGGAGATTCTTGGCCGGTATGGGCAGATTCTGGACTTTTTTTTGCCGTCTGCGATTGAGCGCGGACGGTTGCGGTTTTGGAGCGTTGTTAGGTTGTATCACTTTGTCTAATAGATCCTCTCCAACTGGTTGAACACACGGCGAAAAATCAGGTTCTTAATCTATGACGTGCTCATAGAAATATAAATGCAATTATTCGTCTATGATTCGCTGGTCACCAGCCCGGCGCTGATCGTCACGGGAGTAAACGTGCTCGCCGCCGGCGTACACTTTCAAAACAGCGTGCGGATCAGCTTTGTACACGATGGCGGCGGCGGCATCGTCGGCTGAGAGGCCGCGGAGGTCGCCTTCCATCGTGGCGAAATCCAGGACTACGAAATCCGCGCATGCGCCGGGATTGAGCGAGCCGATGGTTTTCTCGAGCCCCAGGGCAACGGCCCCGCCCCGTGTTGCCGTATAGAGCGGCCCCGCAGGATGGAGGCTGCGTCCTTGCACGTAAGCCATCGCACGCATCGTGCGGAGCATGCTCAGGCTCGTGCCCGCTCCGACGTCCGTTCCCAGTCCAAACCGTATGCCGCGGTCCAAGTGCTTTTCGATGTTGAATTTCCCGCTGCCCAGGAAAAGGTTGGCGTCGGGGCAGTGTGCCACGGCGGTGTCCGTGCGTTTCAGCAGATCGATTTCCGCTTCTTCCGGGTGAACGTTATGAGCGAGGACAGTGCTCTTGCCGAGCAGGCCCGTTCGGTGGTAAAGCTCGGCGTACGACGTATGAAAGCGTTCACGGACTTTCTTGATCTCTTCGAGGTTCTCGTTGATGTGAGTCTGGATGTACGTCCCGTAACGCCCGGCGAGGTCCGCGCATCCTCGGAGGAGATCTTCCGAACAGGAGAGCGCGTACCGCGGCGTTACCGCGTACCGAAGCTTGTCCGTTGCTCCGTGCCAGTTCTTTATGAGGCGTTCCGTGGCGGCCAGTGATTCCGTGGTCGACTCGCGAAGATTCTCCGGGCAGTCCATGTCCATGTTGATTTTGCCCAGGATAACCCGGAGGCGGGAGCGCCGGGCCTCTTCGAAAGCGATCTCCGTTGCCTCCTCGTGCACGGAAGCCAGGACCATGGCGGTAGTGGTCCCATGCGCGGCCAGCGACGCGAAGAACGATCTCGCGACCCGGCGGGCGACGCCCGGATCGGCGAACGTTGCTTCGATGGGGAATATGACGTGATGGAGCCATGAGAGAAGGTCTTTACCGAATTTTCCCCGCGCGTGGAACTGGGGAAGGTGTACGTGAAGGTCGATGAAGCCCGGCAGGGCGACGCAGTTCTCGTATTCCTCTACCGGTACGGCGTGGTATTCACGTGGAAGATCCGCCCAGCACCCGCTGTAGGCGATGCTGCCTTCGGAATTTACAACGAGGGCGCCGTCGGGAATCCAGGTGAAAGAAGTGAACGATGTCGGGTTGAGAAGAGAAAATCGAAACACGCGAAAAGCAGGATGTCCGGACGTCGTCTCCATGCCGGTCACGACCTCCCGCTGTGACCGAATCCCCCGTCTCCCCGCATCGTGACTTGTAGTTGGGGCACTTCTTCCCACTCCACCGTGACCACGGGAGCGACGACCATCTGGGCAATGCGGTCGCCGCGGCGAATGACAAACGGCTCCCGCCCGAAGTTTGCGAGGATGACCTTGATCTCGCCGCGGTAATCCGAATCGATGGTGCCGGGAGCATTGGGAAGGATGATGCCGTGCCGCGCGGCCAGCCCGCTCCGGGGACGAATTTGCGCTTCGTATCCGCGGGGAATCTCGATGGCAAGGCCCGTGGGAACGAGGGTGAAATCACCGGGTTGCAAGGTGATATCTTCGTCGATGTCCGCGCGAACGTCCATACCTGCCGAACCCGAGGTGGCGTAGGACGGCAAGGGAATATCGCGTGAGTTATCGTGAACGCGGGTGATGCGGACTTTCATCGAGTGCGGCGCGAACGAATGCGCTTTTGTGATGGATACTGGATCGAGCCGGGATATCCCGGCATGGTGAACGGGTTACGGAACGATTACGAGTTTTCGCGTAACCATCGTGCCGTTCGCTTGCATCTGCGCGAAGTATGTTCCTGGTTGGAGACCCTCCGCGTTCCAGTACACGTTGTGCGTGCCCTGGCCGGTTCTGCCCTGGACGAGGGTGGAGACGGTCCTGCCCAGCGCGTCGACGATCCGTAATGTGACGTCGGCATCGAAGGGAACGGAATACTGCAGGGTCGTGGTCTTCGAACCGGAGACGCTGTTTCCGAGGGGGTTCGGGAACACGGCGTCGATGGCGAACTCGAGAGGCGGCGCCGTGATGCTCGTAACGCGCAGGGGACCGTATTCCGTGACCGTCCCGTCGATATCAATTTGCTTCAACAGGTACCAGTACACGTTCTCGCGTGTCGGAGTATCCCACGGATCGAGGAAGCGGTACGACCGGGGCTGGGTGGTAGAGCCTGCCCCCCGAACGAAACCGCGTCTTGTCCACGGGCCGTCGCGCTCAGCGGCGCGATAAATCTCAAAACCGTAGTTGTTCGTTTCCGTCTCCGTTTTCCAACGAAGCGAGACCCCTTCGGTTGTCGCCAGGGCGAAGAACAGCGACATCTCCACGGGGATCGGAACGTGGATGCAGAGGTCCGCCGCTCCCACCATGTCCACCTGTCGTCCGAGAACCTGGCTGGCGTTCTGGTAGCTCGCCGGACCAGTGAAGCGGATGGAAGATCCGGGCTTCTTGCCGGGAGAACGAAACTTCCATATCACGGTGTCCACGTCGAGACCACGCATCTTGAATGAAATCCAGAACTTCCGCTTCGTGTTGATGATGGGTTTGCCGAGAGAACCCGTTGGAGGCGGCCAGAGGAGGAATTGCTTGATTGGATTGTAAGGATTGATCAGGTACGAAGTCTTGAAGATTCGGCTGAAGTTTGCGTTGTCTTCAAGAAATTCAATATCAAGCGTGTCGCGCTTGTTGATGGGGCTGTTTTTCTTCAGGGAGTAGTCGATGTACACGTTCCACACGGTGCAGTAATTCGCCGGCTCGAATTTTATGGCCCACCGGGATGAATGCAACTGTTCATCGAACGTGTGTTCAGTGTACTTCCCGGACTGGTCCTCGAACCAGTACTGCCAGTAACAGAACCAGCGCGCTGTTTTATCGCCGTTGTCTCCTTTCGTGGATTGAACTTGCTGGAAGAGCTGAAGAAAGGGTGACGCCGGTAGGAATTGGCTTTGGAGTTCGCACTTCGCGCAGGGTTTATCCCCTCCCGTGGCGAAAGCAATTCCTGAAATCAACACCGTGAAGACTACGTACCAGATCAAACGCATGATTATTTCCTTGTTATATCGATGAAGGCACTTTCCCAAGGACTCAAAAAATAGGCATTGTCGTATCAAGAATCAATGAGAAAGAACGAGGATAATCGTTCTCATTACTCTCTGGATTGCGGATCGGGCCCGGGGCGACGTTCATCCATGCATACGCGTTCCCGTTCTTTGGGGCAAGAACGAAGCGATCCATCTGGAAGGCAGTGTATTCCGCTCAGGATGACGTAACGATACGACG
>JAADGX010000116.1:4739-9668 GCA_013152135.1 Chlorobiota bacterium | reverse complement strand
GTACGCAATTGAATCATCCCCGTCCTGGGCGAGCTTGTCTGTATGGCATTGACGAGCAAATTGACGAACACCTGTTGCATCTGGTTTGGATCGCCGGTGACACTGGTATCTCCGGAATCGAAATGGTAGTTGATCGAGATGCTTTTCTGCTCGTACACCGGTTTGAGAAAGCGAACGACGTTCAGCAAGATTTCTTGCAGATCGAATCTCTCGAATTTCGGCTGGGGCAGACGGGCGTAATCGAGGAGGTCGCGGATGATCCGCTGGCAGATTTGCGTGTTCCGGTTGATGACGTCCACGTGCTCGCGGAAGGGGGAATTCCCCGGCAATTCCGCTTCCATCATCTGGTTGTACATGGAAATTGCCGCAAGCGGACTGTTCATCTCGTGGGCAACGACGGCGGCCGTTTTGCCAAGCACCGCGAGCCTTTCCTGGTGAGCCTGCTGTTCGTTGATCCTCTCCCGCTCGGTGATGTCCCTGGCAAGGAGAATTTTTCCCGACAAGCCGTCCAACGCGGGAAGGTGGGAGGACACGACCTCGAAGATGGAGTCCCCGATGGTCAGCACGCAGTTGGTCTTCCGGTCGGCGTTCAACAGGCACGCCATGCAATTGACGTGTTCGGAGGTCTCCGAATTCTGCGTGCATTTCCGAATGGATGGAAGTTCGCTCCCGTTTTTAAGCACATCTTCGATAGGCTTGGCTGCCTTGTTCGCAAGGACGATTTCATTGCGGCCGTTGAGCAGGATCAAGCCATCCGTCATTGAGTTCACGACGGTCTTCAACCGGTTATGCTGGATCCGGAGTTCTTTCTCCCGCATCTGCAGGTCCTCCGCCGTCTGCTGCAAATGCTGCGTTCTTTCCTCGACCGCCGCCGCCATCAGGTTGAACGTATTCGCGAGGTGACCGATCTCGTCTTCGGAGTTGATGTTTATTCGCGCCGAAAAATCGCCCTCCTTTATTTTGAAGGCCATTCTCTGCAACTCGCTCAAGGGGCGAATAACAAACTGAACCGGGAAAAACAGCAGCACGAGGGTACTGATCGCGATGATGAGGGCGACACCCAGCAAGGAACTCTCCAGGTCCCGGACAGGCTTCATCGCCTCCACCATGTTCAATTCGATAAAGGTCTTCCAGCCGGTGCTGGACAGCGGTATCGTCTGCCCGAACATCACCTTGCCGTTCCGGCGGACATGCTTTCCTTCCTGCCTGTTCGCGGACGAAGAAAACCCCGCCGGGATGACCTTGATGCTGTCCGATTCCATCTCTTGTCCATCGGGATCCGACTTTTTCGCGGAAATCAGGTAACTCCAGGGGACTTCCAACCGGGTGCCATTCGGGTCGATCAACGTCAGGTATTTTTCAATGGAAGTCTCCGATATTTCCTGTCGGTATTCCACGGCAAGATTGTCGATAAGGGTTTTCAGGTTGAGGAGGCAGACGAGATACCCGATACTTCGCGTGCGATCTATGTTCCACAGTGGAGTAATGATCGCGGTCGTGGGATATGGAGCGACTTTCCCCGGAGGGATGATGGGGCTGAACTCCTGGTCCTGACCGAAAAATGTTTCCCGGATGTACTTGTCCAAATCCGTACTCGACTCCTGGACGCCGGCAATCTTGTGTCGATTCAGGTCATAGATCTGGAGATCCGCGAATTCCGCGATGAGGGGCAGTTTGTTCACCCGAAGGTGATCTTGCAGTAACTTCCTGGTCTTTTTCCACTTCGCGTTCCGGGTATTCCCCGTTGCCCCGTTTTCAACGAGTTCCTCGGTCCTGGCCCTGATGAATCCATCGGAAGAAAAATCCTCCGCCCTTCGGGCAAGGGTTTCGAGTTTCTTGTCGAAAATCGCCGCCTGGGCAAACGATTCGCTCTTCATGCGGGACAGGATCTCGTTGTTAAGCGACCTGTACACCGAATTAAGGATGAAGTAGCCGCCAAGTCCGACAATGATCAAATACAAGGCAACAAAGCTGAACGGCAGCTTGTATTTTATGGCAATCTTTGAAAGAGGGTCTTTCTGAAACCAATTCATGAGAGCTTTTCTAACCCATCAGACAATCCAGGCACAATTACGAGGCCATCTTCCGCCACGAGAACAACGATTGCATTCAGGAACCGCGCTATCACGGCTGAATCGGCCATGTTTCGAACATTTCCATCCAGTCCGATCCCTACAAAGCAGACCTCAACTGTCCGTCATCGTTGTATTTCATACGTTGTTATTTTCAATCTGTCCGGTCGCGAATACCACGGGAATTTCAATAAACACCGTGTTTTCACGATTCACAGCAGACAATCTTTATCACAGATGGTAAATGGACGGATCGATCCGTGAATCATTTTCGTCCGACGCTCCACCCCGCGCGGAGCGGAAGTAACTCATAAAGTACAAAACGCAAACCGGCACCACAAACTTCGTGATGCCGGTCAACAACGACAGATTGCGTCGATTTTGCTACAGGTTGACGGTGCTCATCAGGAAGAACCAGAGCGAAGAATCTTCACCTTTCGTTTCCTTGAAAATACTTCCCGGCGTGAAGAGGGACAGGCCGCCGACAAAGGAAAATCTCTTGTTATACTGGTAGTTCAACACGACGTCGAGCTCGCTGCCGAAATCATTTGCCGTCGATCCATCGTTCAACGTGTAATTTTCGCTGGCGTTAAAAATATGGAAAATAGCTTTTGCCTTGAGTTTATTCATCGGTTTGAACGAAACCTTGGCGTTCATATCGACAAGACCCAGGCCGTACGTATGCACGGGGATATTCAAAAAGTAATCCATGTACCCGTAAAACTTGTGGTTCGTCGCATACAAGGTATTGAAAACTTTGTACTTGTCATCAGCCACGTTATCATCCCCGCTGAGGTATTCCATCCCCAGTGAAATTGCGGGCTTCACTCCCAGTTCGGCGAACGTGTACCACACGTTCAACGCCGCCATGTACGCCTGGACGTCCTGTTCCCTTATGCTGGTAATTGTGCCTGTCTGGTAATAGAACTCCGTCTCATGCTGGAAACCGCCATGGGTGCCCTTGGCATAGAAGCCAAGCGTCACACGGCTGAGCACGCTGGAGGGAACGGCTTTCTGCCAAAAAATCAGCGCCTGGGTTTTATAATTATCCGCGAGCTTGATATCAACATTTGTCCCGATGCCGTTAATATCACCGGTGTCCCCGGGCGCCATCTTGTCCACCTGCTTGAGATTAAAGAAATCCGCCGACACGTTCCGGCTGTGCACGTTGACGATGATTCCATCGAAGCTCCGCCCGATGTTATCCCAGCCCACCGGCCCGACGATCCTTTCATTTGCAAAAGCTATTTCCATTCGGCCAACCTTTACGTTGACCGGCAGGTTGAACAATTCCTTGATGTTGAAATAGACCTGGTGCATGTCCAGATTGTCCGCGCTTCCATCCTTGAGCGTGCTGGTTTCTTCACCGAATCTCCGGGAATCCTGGATCTGAAAAAAGGCCTCGACGTCCCGTAACGGCGTTAACACGACGTTCAGACGCGAGCGCAGCAAGTTGAAATTGATGGGTTCGGTTTCAGCGCCGAAACTCCTGTCGCTCATCTCGAAACGGTGACGAATCTGGCCGGAGATGTCAAACTTGCTCTTATCCTGACCAGAAAGATCTATAGTAAAGCCGATTAGTACGATCAGTCCAATAATGGAAAACCTGTTCATTCTTTCTCCTTTTGTTGATTGGATGATTAGTGTTTGTTCGAGGGTCTCTTGCCCGCGTGGAATGAAAAAGCCTCACGTCCAGCGCGCGGAGAAGTGACAAAGATCGCGCCCGCTCACGGAATTTCAAAATACCTGTCAGCAGACACGCCACGTCCTGGGATCACGTACGCGCAATCCTCCGGACTACTTCACGCGCAATATTGAACGAAAGGCTCTTCTATAGTTCAAACATTCAATGGTTCTATTTCACTATTGTCATCTTTCCGATGTATCTCCGCCTTTTACCGGTATTGTCGAAGCCTTCAAACCTGTAAAAGTACGTGCCCGTGGCGGCGTCCGGAACACGCCAGGTAATGCTGTGCCTGCCCATCGTACCGGCCAGATGCTCGTAAACCTCAACTTCCTTCGAATCCAAAGTGTAGATGTAAAGCTTCAACTCTTTGACGTCTTGCGGAAGCAGGTACGAAATCCTCGTCTCGTTCGTGACCGGATTCGGATAATTTACAACCTCAAGCATCCAATCCAGACCGAGCACCGGCATTTCCACCGAAGAGACGTTGTTGAATTCACAGAACTCTCCGTAACGGTTATCGGGATCAATCTTCGCGAAGAATTGTACGCGGCTCACGGTGTCCGGGATCGTGTAATCCATCGCGACGAGATTCTTTGAAAAAGCGTCGAAGGACGACAGGGTCCGCTCGCCGATCATGACCGTGTCCCTGTTATCGATTACTGCGTAGAACGCCACCGGGACGTTTGGCGCGGGCACAACGCCGTTGACGCATTTCGCGCTCAGCGTGATCGTCTGTCCCCGTCGAACTTCCCGGTCTGAACTCGTGAGTTTCTCCAATTGAAAATCGTACGCGAGCAGAAACAGCATCTCGTTGTCGGGCACGGTGAACCGTTCGTACTGTCGCTTTCCCGCCTTTGTGAAGGAACCGTCGTAAAAGGCATCCATCTGGCTGACCACCGAGGCGGTATCGTACACGACGCGGCACGCCTGTTCGCGAACGCCGAAGTGCACGTACACCCGCCGCGTCTCGCCCGGAAGCAATGAACCGTAATTCGCCTCGACGGCTTTCTTTTTCAGGCGACAGTTCGAAGGAAGTTTTTCCGCGATCGGATAGAAATACGGCCCGTAGTCGATATCCAGAACAACGTTGTCCGCGATGGAATTGCCCTGGTTCGACACCTGGAACAAGACGTTGATGTCCTTCTCTTCTCCCGGCTTGAACTGGGGAAT
>JAADGX010000116.1:0-4691 GCA_013152135.1 Chlorobiota bacterium | reverse complement strand
CTTGAACAGGATCACCTTGGGACCGACCGTGGAAATCGACAACGCTTTCTGTGATTTCGTGAAAGAGCCGAAGGGATCGTAGGTGTAGTTCAGGTTTTCTTCCCTGGTGAGCGGGATCTTCTCGGTCGCGTAAAAACTTGTCACCTGGCCTTTTTCCAGCAGGTACAACCTGTTGAGATCAACAGTGGGGAATTTCTGGAAAGGAGATAAATCGATCGTCTCGACGCCGGTCGACGGATCGTACATGGCTGTCAGCGTGTTGGCCAGCGTATCAAAGCTCGTGTAGTTGATGTCCTTCTTCGACCAACGCACGTCGCCCAATCCCTTGAAAGATGGCGACACCATCCTCGTGTCGATGCTCTGCAGGTCTCCCTGGCCGATCACCAGTTTCTGGTATTCCACGACGTTTCCTCGTGAATCACGCGTCGAAATGCTGAACATACACGGCGGTACCTCGACGTCAACTTTTTCAATAAACATCCCGTCGTGCTTTCTCACGTCACCCGTGATCTTGAAGTTGATATCGTATATGCCCTTGGGAAGGGATTCGTCAATCGAGAACAAGAACACGAAATATCCCCGGCGCGAGGGCTGCAACAGGTTCAACGTGTTCCCCATCTTGACCAACACTTCTCCCTCCGGCTGGTTGAATCTCCAGCCGGTCCTGAACGTCCCGAGGTCGTCGCCCTTGTGAATGACCCTGCCCGTCGCCGGATCAACCTTGGCAGGCACGAGCGGCCGGGGATACGCGACGTAGCTCATCACCAGTTTCGTATTGCCGAGTCCCTTGGGAATAACCGGCGTCACGGTCGAATTGACCCAGTTGTAATCGGTGCCGTTCGATACCTCGACAAGCACCTCGATGAAATTCCCCGTGACCGTTTTCGGATACCCCTTCAGATCGGGATTTGTCGTGTCCGCGTACGGCACAAGCGTGAGCTGTCTGCGATCGAACTTGGGATCGATGATCGTCGAGAGCCTTACTCCGGGACTGATCAGGCTGCATGGGTCCTTCCCGCCGGCAAACGTCGTTATGGTAGTATTTCCGTATCCGTACGAAACGTGGTAAGGATCGAAGTTGATATCAAAGGCATGCGGTTCGCCGATATCCCTGATGACGTGCTTGACGAACACCGTATCCAAACCATACCGCGCCACGGACGGGTTTACACTGGAGGTCAGTGAATAATTCACGCCTTGCGCGTAACCGGACAACGAGTGCGAGAATATGACCCACGGGGATCCGCCGAAGATCTCCTCGACGACGAGCCATCCGCCTTTGCTGATATCCACGGAGCCTTCCCGGCCCAGCCCCTGGTACTGCGCCTTTATCGTGAAATGCGTTTTCCCCAGGTTCTCGAAGTAATCATCTCCGTACGCGCCGTCAGCACCACCGTACCATCCCTTCGTAACCCAACCGTAAATATCATCCTTGAACGGCTCCTTCGGGTAATCCAAATAATCTTCCCCGTTTCCGAGCATGAACGCGTCGTGGAGAAAACCGGTCTTCGACATGAACCGGTCTCCGCGGTCATCGATCCAGTCGTCGATCCCATCGGCGTTGTCGTCGTCCAGCGCGGGCGGGATCAATACCTGGGGAATGAAAACGTGATAGGCGAAAGGATCTTCAAGGATCATCACGGAATCCCGTGTATTGGGATTATCGATCCACTTGCGGTAGGGGTGACCGTCCACCTGGACGATCTTATCGATGTCGTAACTCCCGTCGGGCTTCTTCGGCAAGGTGATCTTGTATCCTCCCATCCCCTTGGGAATGTCGTACATCATGTACCCGAAGACGCCGTCACCGAGCTCTTCAATGCCTTCCTGCGCAAACGAGGGATCGTTGTAGTCCACGTCGTACCCGACGTTCCTGATCCAGTAGTAGGTATACTCCGTCGAAGCATCGATTTCGAACGTCAGGTTCGCTTTGCCATGAGCGGGCAGAAACCGCAAAACGTTTTCATTTTCGGCATCGGTGATGACGAAGTTGTTGCTCAGGTATTCGAATTGCAGCGGATTCGGCAAGGGAGCGTAATACGTGTAGGTCGTCCGGATGGGCGTATTCCTCTGCTCGTTGAAGATCGTTTTGTACTCGATGTTTGAATACAGTGATTTCTTCGGCGTGGGATTATTCATGTCGATCTCTTCTCCGCCCAGCGAGAGAACAGCGATGAACTCCCGGTGCGGTTGGGGGACGGTCCCGGCGCATCTATCCGTGGGTTTCAGCTTGTAGTTGGATTTCGCGGTATCGATGAACGTGAACCCTTCGTAATTATGGATCGACTGGTAGATGAGCTGCTTCCAGATGATGTTCCCGTTCTTGTCGCGCTCCATCCAGTGCGTCCACGACGTGTCTGTGAGGTCCGGATTATTCAGGTCTTCCGAGTAGGGGTAAAACATTCCTCCCACGTCCTCATCCAGCTTCCCGTACGCCCTGCCGACACCGGCGGACATCGGCACCAGGTCGGGCGGATCGACCCAGATCTCGTAGTAGCAATAGGGGTCAAAGAACTGGTATCCCCCCACTTTCCCGATGTCCCACGTAACCTTCCACACGCGTATTTTGTCGCCGGGCTCTTCCACGTCAACGATGCCATCCCCGTCCAGGTCCTGCGCGCGCCTGCCATCGTGATCGATGTCCTCGTAATACGTTGTCTTCCCGCTCCGCAGGTGCTCCCACGGATTCAACCAGTACACCGAGGTTTCCTCGATGGTGTAATTCTTTGGATATATCGATGCCGTATCCAGCCAGGCGTCGGGATGGCCGTCGTGATCCATGTCGTATTCGGGATTGTTCTCATCCGTGCTCCCCCTGAGAACGTCGACGTACTTCCCGCCGGGCGTCTTTAAAATCGGGATGTTCAGTGAATTGTCCGTCCAGTAGAACGGGATGTCCTTCGGGATGTACTGGACATACCGCGTTTGCATGGCAGGCGTCCGTTCCTTGTTTTCCATGATCATGAAGACCTTGAACGGCTGGTAGTACAGTCCCAGGAAGTTCTTCCAATTCAAATCGGTGTCCGCCACAATCCGGGCGGAGAACATGATGTCCACGTAATTCCGGTACTTCCTGTACGTCGCAAATCCCTCGTCATCCGTGTACGAAACCAGGGATATCGACGCGTACATGTACGTCTTCCAGGAAATATACTTGTTCACTTTTTCGTGGACGGGATCGTCGGGCGCGGGGGTGGCGATTCTGTAGACGATGACCTTCTCCGAATGCGGGGGAACGGATATGCCGGACAGCGTGAGGTACGGTCTCTTATAGCTGCTCGTGACGCCCGTTGTCCTGACGTCGACAAAGGTGAAGTAGCCGCGTATATATTCCTTTATCTCAATCCCGTTCACCGTTGAAGAGGAAAGGTTCCTGACCTTGACCCGGATTTCCAACGTATCGCGGCGATCATACGATACCGCGTTGCGCCCCGCCGTGAGCGTATCGGGCAGGTCGTTGTACACCGAGCGCGTCACGTCAACGTTCCGGGCGAACGCGAACATGATCGAGTTCAAGACCCACTGAACCTGGCGGCTCTCGGGCGTCATCTTGCCCGACTGGATGCTGTTCGATCCGCCCACCGCCGGAAGCGCGGTGTTGCAGATCACTCTTCCGTTGTGCGCCGACGCTCCCTTCAGCATAAAGACCACCGGGACGTTCGTCCCTTCCAGCCGGGCGATAACCTCTGCGCCGCCGATGTTTACCCGCGGCACGGTGGTCGCGTAGATCGTGTTCCCGGCCGCGTCCTGCGTGAAACTCAACGGATTGCCGGAGGGGGAGACGTCCAGTGCGATGCTGCCCGTACCGGGATCCGAGATGAACCCATTGTTGTAATCCACGGCGCCCGGCGCAAGAAGTCCCAGTTTCTCGACCACGTAAACAGCATTGCCTTCCGTGTAAATCGTGCCGCCACGCGCCAGGAACTTCACGAGGTTGTCCCTGAGCCGGGGGGAAGAAGCGAAGACGCTGTCGATATTGGACCTCCAGTCGGTTCCCTGGACGGAGAACGAAGGAATGATGAGGAGCTGCGTAGCCCAGTTGATTCCCGTTGAGTCAATTTCCTTCTCGCTGGTGTAGTAATAGATGTATTTCAACAGGAAGGACTCGAAGATGTTTTTGAAATAGACCGCCTCCCACGATATACTGCTCCTGTTCTGCCGGATATTGCTTTTGAATATGGCAATCGCTTTCGAGTAAGCCTTGAAGGAAATCGCGTAATGATCCTCCGACTGCCAGTCGTATTTCGAATACGGGCTGGAAGTCATCGACGAGTAGTATGACGGAAGCCTGTCCGGGTACACGAAACTTCCCTTGTTCGGTCCGGACTTCACCCAGTAGATGGAATACTCGCCCCACCGGGGAAATAACACCGTATCCATCGTTGCGTTCGTAAAACGATAATCGATGGATGCTTTGCTCAAAACGAATTTGTACACGTTCATGAAATCGCTTTGATTCTCGCCGGTTGGAATCACGACCCCCTGCGAAAAAGCGCCTGTCGCGCTGAATAACAAAACAAAGACAGCGACAACAACCTGGAAGGTAATTGACTTCTTCATATCGACTCCCTCGAAAGCAATGAGTATTGAATTCTTCGTAGCAATCTATCTAATTGTCATACCTTGACTTGTGTGAAAAACAATTCACCGATCATCCTATCACCTAATCACCGGGTTCAAAGGGGAAGGGA
>JAADGX010000034.1 GCA_013152135.1 Chlorobiota bacterium | reverse complement strand
TGAATCTCGACCTTGAAGGGCTGGCCGTTTCCAGCGGGTCTGCATGTGCTTCGGGCAGCGTCAAGCCTTCACATGTTCTGTTGGCTGCCGGTGTCGAGGAGGCAACCGCCTTAGCTTCCCTGCGGTTTTCTTTCGGTAAGGATACAACGATGGAAGAAATACATGAAGCTGTGGAAATTACGGCACGCGTGGTAAAGAGATTGCGTTCACACCGTTGATACGTGCGCATTCGCGCATGGCAATTCCGTATCGTAAACCCCGGTCGCTTGCAACAATAGACTCGATATTCTGGTGTTCCATGAATGTGAGTAAAATGAGAATTCCACCGGTGATTACGTCGGATCGACCAGGTTCAACGGTCAATAATTCTCTGATTTCCTGAACGGGGATACTGGAGAAGCGATGGAACGTCTTCTCGACGAAATTGCGTGACAACACATGGCCGGTAACCTGATCGGGAATGTAGGTTTTCAGATTACGATCGAGGGCGGCCAATGTCGTGACGGTGCCGGCGACTCCTATAACCGTTGTTTTCAAAGGATCGATCACCGGAAAATATTCCAATCCCTGAAGGATGAATGTCCTTGCCTTCGCCAGCTCTTCCGGAGTCGGCGGGTCATGGCGAAAGAACCGCTCCGTGATTCGAACTGCACCTGCGTCAATGCTTGCATAGCGCTGAAGATCCACGTGTGTTCCGATTGCGAGTTCCGTACTCCCTCCGCCGATGTCGAGGACGGCATACAATCCATCTATCGGCATGGAAGAAAGGCCTCCGGCAAACGTCCAGCGGGCCTCTTCTTCACCGCTCAGCACTTCCACCTCCAAACCGGTTTGCGACTTCACGCTCGCGATGAATTCATCTCTGTTGGTAACTTCGCGTAAAGCGCTGGTCCCCGTGATGATCATGCGGTCGCAGTTGTATCGTTTCATACTGTGCCAGAAACCAACAATCGTTTGCAGGCACGTACGAAAAGTCTGTTCTTCTATACGCCGATGTGCATCGACACCGCGCCCCAGGCGGGTTACACGATACGCGTGTTCGATGCCTGCCACCGTGTTATCACGGCATTCCGCTATGAGCAAAAGCATGGTGTTTGTGCCGATATCTATTACGCCTATTCGCATCAACGCTTCCACGACAAAAGGGACACCCATTCATCTTCCGACCTGGATTCAATATCATGCAATCCCTCGCGCAAAAGAAGATCGCGAATAAGTTCTTCGTCTTCATCGAGAATGCCAGAGATGATCAGCGCCCCATCAGTATTGGTTCGAGTCACCAGCATGTTCATGATGCGTACGATTTCATTACGGTTGATGTTTGCCACAACGACATCAAAGGTTTCGGTGATGTTTGTGATCTCGTTATCCTGGATATCTATGGCGTTGTTGAGATTGTTGCGCGCCACGTTTTCCCTCGCGTTTGTAATGGCCCAGGGGTCGATATCCAGGCCCAGGGCTCTGGTAGCGCCAAGTTTAACTGCCAGGATGCAGAGGACACCGGTACCGGTACCGACGTCGAGAACGGTACAGCCCGGGGAAACCACTTTTTCGAGGAAGCCGGCGCACAGTCGCGTTGTTTGATGATGCCCGGTTCCAAATGACATCTTTGGATCAATAACAATCACGTGCTGACCAGCGTGTGGTTGTACTGCGACCCAAGTGGGTGCAACAATTGCGTGTTCGCTTATCCGAACGGGTTCGATGCTGGCTTCCCATACCGCGTTCCAATCCTGTTCCATCACTTCTTCAACATCGATTTCCGGTCTGCCGGTGAGTGCTTGGACGGATTCGATGACATTTTGCTTGTGCTCATTCCAGTCCTTGGTATCAAACCAGCAAACCCAGGAGTCGTTTTCCAGTTCTATTCCGGTGGGAGCATAACGTGCAAGGATTGCCTGGAGGGCTTCCGCGTATTCGTCATAAGGAAATCTGAGGGCGGTGTATGTACGTTTCCGATGAGTTTCCATTTTCTTGGTTTCAGGTTTGCGGATTGATTGCAAGTGTTTGTCGCTATCGGATATGCGCATGAAAACCCCAATCAATCATGGATAATAGTACAATTAATTGCCATGCCGGAAAACCTTCGGAATCTGCAACCAGCTTTGCATCATCCCGTATCAGTTTGCATAATGAGTACAAAACCGGTTCCAATTCAGGAGGAATACCATGGAGCATAAAACACGAAAAGCATTTGTCTTTACTGCTTGGATCGGGATGATTGCATTTTTTGTCATTATCGTTTTATCCTATTCGAGTGCCTTGTCAACTGACAGCGAACAGAATCGGGATTGGTATTCGTTTAATATCCACGATCTCGTTTTTAACAACTTCGTATCCAAGCAAAGTGTTCACGCGGATACCACCTTGGCTTTCCAGACGGGCCAGCATCTTTCGGTTGCCGTGGAAGGATTGGATGTCCGAATCCGATCGTGGAATTCCGATAAATTGAAAATCGAATGGTTTTTCAAAGGCAGCAAGAAAATTGTAAAGGATTACCGTTTTCATGTATCCCGGGAGGGAGATGTTATAAAAATAATCGGGGAAAAGGAAAGCTCGGATTGGTCGAAGTGGGGAGGATTTAGTGGCAAGGTAAATATTATGATTCCGGATACCGTGAACCTCGAGGTGGAGGCGGTTGGCGGTGATGTGAGAATCAGCGGGATTGCGGGAACGATGCAGGTGCAATCGATAGGAGGTGATATCAGCGGGGCAAGAATTTCCGGTCGACTAAATGCCGGGACATCCGGTGGAGACATATCGATCAAATACGCCGATGTAAGCGCGCTTACATTGAATACATCCGGTGGCGATATTTCTGCTTCCGTCATAAACGATTCGCCCATTATCACAGCACGTTCGATCGGGGGAGACATCAGGTTGTACTTGAACAAAGACGTAAAGGCTGACATCGATGCCGCGACGACTGGCGGTGATGTTCGATGCTATTACGAGGATGAACTTGAAGGGATAGTAAAAGAATCGGTGATAGAGGGAAAAATAAATGGCGGAGGGAACAGGATTCACTTGCGTACATCGGGCGGTGATATCCTTATTGCGTCAAAGTAGTGTTTGTGAGTTCAGAACGCTTTTTCGATTCCAACGACCCAGCGGAATTTCCCGCGTTTTTCCCCGTAACGAGGGAGGTTTACCCAAAACGGAATTTCCAGTCGCAGATTGTACCTCCCGGCTCCGGGAGGGAAGGGAAGGGGCCACAAAACGCCAACGCCGAGATCATGATAGAATGCATGAGGAAAGAAGGCCCATCTCTTGTCCACGATTAGTCCTGACGTGAGAGAAGAAAAATAGAACGGCGCGGATTCGATGTTCCCGAAATCGTAAAACCCATACGGCGTAAAATTGAAGTACTTCCTGAATAGTATCGTCGAAGGAGTCAGTATTTTCCATATCATGGGAACGTACAGCTCAAAGTTCAAAGCGAAAATCCGGCTGCCGGAAACATCCTGATTGGTATAGCCGCGCAGATTGCCGCCGCCGGGCATGCGAATATGTCCTTCTCTTTTCAGGGCCACGGGAAGCGTTCCCGGAGATGCGTAGAAAAAATGCTCGAATTCTTGTAATGGATTTCCACCGGCCAATCGATATGCTTCCTGTGGAGGAAGGCGGTCGTTGGAGTAACCGTAATACAAGCGGGTCTTCAAAGTCGCGCCGAGAGGTAGGGGAAAATTATTCTTGGTTTCGAACGTCAGGCGACCAAACGAATAATCGCTGTGCAAGAAGTTCGTCGAAAGAGATAGCGTGGTACTTGTCTCGAACCATTGTAAACGATCGTACCAATTCAATACGAGATTGATCGATGAAACGGTCTTGCGTTCTTTCATCCAATTGTAGCGCGCGAAGAGGATATACGAGGAATCGCGTAACTCATAGGATTGGAAAAAGAGTCGGGCGCTGAAAAAAGGAGGGAATTGCAATCGTTGCGACCAGCGGGTATCCAGACCGATTCGCACCAGTTCTCTGCCCTCATAGCTCTTGTATTCACCGAAGAAACCGGACAGGGAAGTAGGGAAAGAGAGGGGGAGCCTGAAACCCAACATAATGTCAAGCGCACCTGTTCGTATGCCGGCCAGGGAGCTGGCAGAAATACGATACTTCGGTTGGTGAAGCTTCATGAGGTACCCGCCCTCGAGAGAAATACCAACGGCAATGCCATCCACGTTGTTGAAACGGAAATCGGGGCGATACCGGACAAGGTATTTATCAAGAGGATCGAATTGCACGCCCATGTAATTATCCGGTTCCCATCTCATCTTGGGCAGAAGGCCGCTTGTGTTATCAAGACGATCAACGTCGGCAAGCCGCAAGGACGGATCGATCTCGACGGAAACCGGTTCGGCGGGTAATTCGATTTCGGCGGTGTACGTGCGGTTGACGTCGTCCCATCCCGGCCACATGGGCAAGATATCCAGTCCTTCTTCAACCTTGATGAAATTATCGACGGGAATGAGGTACTTAAGTTTCGTACTGTCCGCGAGGGTTATGAGAATATCCAGGGGCATGATCATATCGCCGTAGCGATAAAGCGAAAGCTTGCATCGGACTTTTCTCCCGCTCTCCGTTATCACCCACCGCGTACTTACGCTTGTGATCCCATAGTCGCATTGTTTTCTTGAGTTCAACCACTCGTCGAAAAACCACGAGAGATCGCGTCCGCTGGATTCTTCGACCGCTTTGACAAAATCTTCGGGATACGGATGCTTGAATTTCCATTTGGAAAAGTAGTGTTGCATGGCCCGGAGAAAATCAACATCTCCCAGGACGTACTGGAGATTGAACAGCATGACGTAGGGCTTGTCGTATGCCGAATTCCGATACGCCACGGGTTCAGACGATTTGTTCGAATGCGTATTGATACTTTCGTCATACCCGCTTCGAATTACGTCGAGATACCTGCGGTACCGGGGACTCCGCCAGTCATCATCG
>JAADGX010000316.1 GCA_013152135.1 Chlorobiota bacterium | reverse complement strand
AAAGTCCGGGTCTACTACTCCACGGGTTCCGGTTACACGGCGGTCGAGCTTTCCAACACCGGGGGCAACACGTGGTCGGGCAATATCCCCGGCCTGCCGGCGGGCTCGTTCGTCGATTACTACATCGAGGCGCAGGAGACGTGGGGCAGCAAACTCGCTTACCCGGCGGGCGCGCCTTCGAACCACCTTTCCTTCCTGGTCGGATTTCAGCAGGCGTTTTTCCACGATTTCGAGTCGGACCAGAACTGGAAGGGAGGCGTCCAGGGCGACGACGCGCTGACCGGCAGGTGGATCCGTGCCGTGCCGATCCAGACCTTCGTTTCGACGCAGCCCGTGCAGCCGGGAGCCGATCACACCGCGAGCGGAAACAAGTGCTACGTCACCGGCAACGGCACTCCGGGCGGGCAACCGGGAGAGAACGACGTGGACGAGGGAAAAACGACGTTGGAATCGCCGGTTTTCGACGCTTCCAATTACAACGTGCCGGTGATTCGCTATTGGCGCTGGTTCTCCAATGATCTCGGCGCCGCGCCCGGTAACGATCCGTGGGTCGTCCAGATTTCCTCCGACGGCGGCTCCAACTGGGTTGATCTCGAAAACACCAAGGCGGCCATGAACGCGTGGATTCCCCGCACGTTCAAGATCGGCGATTACGTCACGCCCACGGCGAACATGAAACTCCGGTTCATCGCCCGCGACCAGGATCCGCAGTCGTTGGTGGAGGCTGCCGTGGACGACGTGGAGCTTTTGTACGTCACGATCGTGCCGGTGGAGCTGGAGTCGTTCCGCGCCGTGCGGTCGGGAAAAGGGGCGCTGTTGCAGTGGGTCACCGCGGCGGAAACGAACAATTTCGGATTTGAAATCCAGTACCGCCTTCCCGATGACGATTGGCAACAGGCCGGTTTTATTCCAGGTGCGGGGACGACTACCGAGCCACGCCAATACACCTACACGATACCGTACGCGCCGGTTCGGGATTTCCTCGTCCGCCTGAAGCAAATCGACTTCGACGGGGCGTATGAATTGCTGCCGGAGCGCCTGGTTCCCGCCTCCGGCGCACAGACGAAGCTCATGCCCGGATATCCGAACCCCGTAACGGGTGGCGTTGATGCCGTGACCCTGAGGTATTTTCTCTCGGAGCCGGGGCTTGTCCGGATAGAAATCTTGGATTTGCTCGGCAGAACTCGCAAAATTGTGTTGGATGGCGAAGCCGCCGGTGGTTACCACGATGTACCGGTAAACCTTGCCGGATTCTCATCGGGAACGTACATGGTGAGAATGACAAGCAAAGAGGGCAGTTTTCAACAAATCCTGGAAATCTTCAGGTAGCAGCAAGGGATGACTCCAGCAGGCGGCCACCGGGCCGCCTTTTTTATTGAAAATATTTCCGGTCAATCCGGGTGGCCTTGAAATAATTGCAAGGCCGGAAATGCCGTTTATTTTTCATATCTCTTTATAACAGGGTAAAAACGCCTTTTTTTTTGAATACGTGTTGTGGCGTAGTAATTGATAATTTAGGACAGGAATATGATGAAGAAGAATAAACATAGGTAGATTTCATGCTGCAACATTCAGGAGTACCGAATTTGCATGACCTGCAAATGGAAAAAATCAAATCGTTCGGAGCGACTTCAATAGAAGAACTGCGAAGGATCATCAAATCGGCGCGAGAGTCGGAGAACCACGAGTTGAAACGCAGAAATACGCTGTTCTTGTCATCTTTGCGAACCAGCTGTATCGATCCGGTCGAGATCATCCAGGAATCGCCGCTCATGCAACACGTAGCGGGTATTGCCAGGAGAATTGCCCAGAGCAACGAGCCTGTGCTTATCCTTGGTGAAAAGGGGACGGGCAAGTCGAAACTGGCGAAATACATTTTCCAGATGAGCGACCGCAAGGACAGGATTTTTATCGAGTACAACTGCAGTCTGACTGATGAAATTCAGAATGCCATAGGGATTTTCGGACGAGCCGCCACTTCCGCCAATAATTTTCACCGCGTGTACGGCGTTCTGGAAACCGCGCATCATGCGACCCTCTTGCTGAAGAGCGTCGATGCCTTGTCCTACCTTTTGCAACTCCAGCTCCTCGATTACATCCAGACCGGGAGCTTCATCAATATCGAGGGCAAGATTCCCCACATGAGTTTCGTCCGCTTGCACCTGACGGCTTCCGTGACGCCGGAACAACTGGAAGAGGGCGGCGTATTGCACCGCCAACTCTGGAACCGCCTGCGCGACAACGTCATCGTTTTGCCGCGCCTCGTTGAACGCAAGCAGGATATTCCGGGATTGGTGGGATTGTTTTGCCGGCACCGCATGCAAGGCAAGCCTGTTTCCCGGTTGAACGAAGAAATAACCGCTCTCCTTGAAAGCTATTCCTGGCCCGGGAACGTGCGGGAGCTTTTTCTCGTGCTCGATCGCGCGTTGATGCTCTCCCAGGATGAAGAGATCAGACTCGATGTGCTCCAGCGTGTTCTCGGCGAGCATATCAACAGGACGAAATCCATGGAGGACATTCACCTTGAGGATATTTATAAAACCGCGGGAACGAACCTGAAAAACCTCAAGACCGAACACATCCGTTCCGTGCTTCGAAACGTCGGTTGGGATAAAAAGAAAGCCGCGGAAATACTGGGTGTGACTACGCGCACGTTGACGGAGAAGATCAAGGGGTTCCAGGCGCAGCACCCGGAAGACGTACCGGAAAATCGCGAATAAAAATACTAACGTTTCAGTTTGCGCAATGCGAGCCGGAGCGGTTTCCCGTCACACGATGGGATTTCGATACCGAGGAGCTTGCCGACCGTCGGCGCCAGCGAACTGATGCCGGTCGTGCCACGGTAGGTCCCTCGTTTCAACCGGGGTGAAAAGAAAATGAGCGGCACGTGGGCGTCGTAGTCGTACGGGCTGCCGTGGCCGGTCCCGGTTTTACTGTCGCCGTACGTGTACACCCAACCTTTCCTTTGCACAACGTAGTAGTCGCCGCTCCGTTCGGGGTTGAACATCAGCCGCACCGCGCGGTTTTTCTTCGTCGGCCGTTGCAGGTCGGTGCGGGAATATACTGCTGCGATTCCCCGGATGCCGAGCACTGCCCGGCGAAACACCTTCTCGAATTCCGGCAGGGAGAGGCCTTTTTGAACGAGGACACTGCGGTCGAGGTAGAAATTCGGAAACGAGACCGCCTTGAACCAGCGCTTCCCGCGCGGCGGAGTCCCGAACACGCTGTCCAGTGCATGTGTGACACGTTTGAACTCGGTGGAAAAAATCCGGCCGGCTTTCCGCCTGCGCTTTTGCTCGTGTTCCGGTATCGGCGCTACGCCGTGATCGGAGGTCAACACGACCAGGCAGTTCGACAGGCCCACTTCGCGCTGGAGGAAGGTCAGCAAGGCGGCGAGGTCGCGATCGGTGCGCACGCAGGCGTCCATGATCTCGCGGCTGTCAGGTCCCCACGTATGGCCGATATAGTCGATGCTGGAAAACGAGATCATGAGAAGGTCGGTATATCCGCGCATGCCCAGTTTCTCTGTAAGTACGGCCATTTTCGCCGCCTTGACCAGGAGCTGGTTGGAAAACGGTGTGAACCGGAGGGCGCTGTAGAAATCCGGCCCGGGTTTAGTCAAGCCCGCCGTCATGGGATGAGGAAACGTTCTGCCGAGCCCGAAAGGACTTCCCTCGTACGGGACGTCGTCCGCGTCGCACCTGGAATACTGCTTCTCCGGTAGCAGGTAATCCCAGTCCTTTCCGAAAAACGTATCAGGGATGCGCATGGCGTTCAAGGCCTGAATCCATACGGGTGTCGTTGCCATGTAGTAGCTGGAGGTGATGAGTTTGCCGGTACGCGATGAATACCAGAACACCTCGTCGGGTTTCTTGCCTCCCAAGAGAATGGCGGCCCGGTCCTTGATTGAAAGGCTGATCACGCGCGACTCGGGGCTGGCCGACTTGAGGTAGTCCCCCAGCCCTGGCACCAGGAGGTTTGCGGGCGAGCGCTGTCCCTCCCTGGCCATGCCTTCGCTGCCAACGAGCCTCACGGTCGGGTCCAGGACGCAGTACACGGATCGCTTCTTTTTCAAATCGTACCACGAGTTGCCCACGATGCCGGAATTCCCGGCGTAGCACCCGGTGGAAATCGTAGCGTGTCCGGGAGCGGTGCTGGTGTTGGCATGCTCGAAGCGCGCGTTGGTGAACCAGGCTCCCCGGCGCATGAGGAGCTTGAAACCGGAGTCGCTGTAGGACTTGGCGAAGCGGGTCAGGTAGTCGGCGCGGAACTGGTCAATGGCGATGACGACGACGAGCTTGACGCCGTTGCGTTCGTGCTGGGCGGAAACGGCCACCGCCCAGATGAAAAGCGTAAGGAAAAGGACCGTAATCCGGCGGGAGAGGGAATGCGTTTTCATGGCAGGCACCTGTGTGAAATTCAGGATCGATGTGAGCTCTCTTCAGTGTAAATATACTCATTCGCCTGCATTTTCGAATCGACCCCCGACTCTCCGTCCCCGGCACCTACCACCTGTAACCTATTACCTCGCCCCAGGCTTATATTTCTTTCTGAAAAATATCGTAGCTTGGCATGTGATTGCTGATCATAATAACCCGGATTCAATCCAGTTCTTGACCTATGACAAAAGCCATTCTCATCTTCGTTTTTGCCGGCGCGGCGCTCCTGGCGGCGGGCGTTGGCTCAACACTGCTTCGGAGCGAAGCGGAACAGGCGCCTTTCGTCGTATTGCTCGGCGTGGCCCAGGACGGCGGCTACCCCCAGGCAGGGTGCCGGAAGGAATGCTGTGCTTCGGTTTGGCGCGATCCCTCCCGGAGACGGCACGTTGTCAGCCTTGCCGTGGTGGACCCCGGAACCGGGCAGCGCTGGATGATCGACGCCACCCCGGATTTTCGCGAGCAGCTCCGGATGCTGGACGAGATTACGGGTGCTGATGCGTCAACACGCGTGCTCGAC
>JAADGX010000333.1 GCA_013152135.1 Chlorobiota bacterium | reverse complement strand
TCCATATCTTTATGCGCTGCCTCGTGGCGATCCAGCGCGCCAGCAACAGCGCGATATACGAGTTCGGCGTATTCTTCAGGCCCGCGAGATTGATTTGTTGCTTTAAGGGTTCCAGGAGGCGACGCATGAGAAGGATGAACATGGAATTCGGGGTGAACCGGTAGGTCACGTCGATGACGGCCGGCGAGGTTCGTACCGAGACGCGGACGGCTTCGTTGGGCTGCGAGTTATCCAGGCAGGCGGAAGTGATAAACTCAAGGATCTGGTACACCGCCGAATGCGCGCCGGATATTTCCATGGATTCAGGCGGCGTATCACACTGCAGCAACACGTTGTCATGACTTCTGAAGTTCTCGTATTCTTCCGAGAGCCGCAGGAGAATGTCGGTAAGGTTACACGTCGATACCTTGACGGGGGCGGTATCAGGATGTTTCATATGAAAAAATAAGGATTTCTCGAATTCATGTAACAGTAATTTTGGTGCAAGAATATCAATCTTTTTCAGCCAAAAATCAACCATGAACTTTTGTCCTTGTGCGATTTTTGCAATGACGTCTCCTGACAGCATCTTTTTACCGACAGAACTTGCATAAGCGGCCTCAAGTATCTATTTTCCGGTGACTTTTTTGCCGGACCCTTTCCACAACTTCATTCTTCTATTTGCCCTATGGGATTAGCTGTATCTTTTTCGACCATCGGAGAGTTGTTCAACAACCTCACACAGAAGTTCGCGGATTCCTCGAAACCGATATTCAAAGTCAAGCGGGACGGGGAGTTTCGGGACATTTCCTACCGGGACTTTCGCGAGCAGTACCTGAATTTCATGCACGGCCTGGTCCAGCTTGGTATCAAGCAGGGTGACCGCATCGCCATTTTATCGGAGAACCGGCCTGAATGGGCGGTAACCGACGTGGCGATTCAAAGCATCGGGGCGATCGATGTCCCGATGTACACGACATTGACCTCCAAGCAAATCGGTTTTATCGTGAAAAACAGCGGGAGCGTAGCCATTGTCGTGTCCAACAAGTTCCAGCTCACCAAGGTCTTGAAAGTCCGCAACGAGCTGAAGAATTTGAAACATATTATCGTCATGAATCAATTGGACGAAAGTGCCGGGCCCGATGTATATCAGTACTCCACGATTCAGCAACAAGGCGCCGAGCATCGATCGTTGAACCCTGATTATTACGAATCCTCCTTGCGGAGCATCCAACCCGAAGACCTTTGCACCTTGATTTACACCTCGGGAACGACGGGCGAACCGAAGGGCGTCATGTTGAGCCATAACAATTTCGTCTCGAACATCACCGATTCCGCCAAGGTGATCCCCATCGACGAAAACGATACCATGCTTAGTTATTTGCCCTTGAGCCATGTTTTCGAACGAATGGCCGGTTACTACACCGCCCTGGCGTGTGGAGCGACGATGGCGTTCGCGGAAAGCATCGACAAATTGGCCTCGAACATGCTCGAAGTGAAGCCGACGATCATCACGACCGTGCCCCGCTTGTTCGAACGTATCTATAATCGCCTGGCACGAAAGATCGAACAGGATCCGCCATCCAAGAAAAAAATCTTTTACTGGGCGATCGATGTCGGTCGCCAGTATGCCACTGCCCGGAAACGCGGCAACGTCGGCGTGGGACTGGCGGTAAAGCACAGGCTGGCGGAGAAGCTCGTTTTTTCCAAGATCAAGGAAAGAACCGGCGGACGCATCAGGTACTTCGTGTCCGGAGGCGCTCCCCTGCCGCGTGAATTGGGCGAATTTTTCGAGGCGGTCGGTATCATCATTCTCGAAGGATACGGTTTGACCGAAAGCTCCCCGGTTATCACGTGCAACCGCCTCGATGATTACAAGTTCGGTACCGTGGGCAAGCCCCTGCCGAGCGTGGAAGTCAAGATCGCCGAGGACGGTGAGATCCTGGCGCGGGGCCCGAACATCATGATGGGGTATTTCAACAACCCCAAGGCCACGGAAGAAGCCCTGGACAAAGACGGGTGGCTTCACACCGGGGACATCGGGACATTCGACGGTGCGGGTTTCCTGGTTATCACCGACCGGAAAAAACACCTGTTCGTCAGCTCGGGTGGAAAGAACATCGCCCCCCAAATGATCGAAAACCTCTTTTCGCAGAGCCAGTACATCGACCAGTTCGTGCTCTTCGGCGACCGGCGGGAGTTTCTTTCGGCGCTCATCGTTCCGGATTTCGACGCTGTTCGCGAGTACGCGGACCGCAACGGTATTCCATACAAAAAAGTCGAAGACCTGGTGAAAACCGATGAGGTCCACAAGTTGATCGAGGAGGATATCCAGCGCTTGCAGCGCGATCTCGCCAGTTACGAACGTGTGCGGCGTTTCGTTCTTCTCGACAAACCGCTTTCCATCGAGGATGGCGAGATCACGCCCACGCTCAAAGTCCGACGGAAGATCGTGGAAGAACGGTACGGCAATCTTATTGAAACCATGTACAAGGACATGCGCTGACCGCGATTCGGCTTTCTGATATAACGCCGCTTTAGTATATTGCATTTGATATGTGACGAGGGATTGTGGTAGTGCACGGAATTATCATGAAAGAGATCGCATGCTTCTTGAATACCTTCCTCTCGTATTAGTAATCGTCCTGTCGCTCATCTTTGGCGTGGTCGCCACTAATGCGTCCTGGTTGTTCGGCCCACGCCGCCCAGACCCCGAGAAACTCTCCACGTATGAAAGCGGGATGACGCCGGTCCGTACCGCGAGGCAGCGGTTCTCGGTGAAGTTCTACATGGTCGCGATGCTCTTCATCATATTCGACATCGAAGTGGTGTTCATGTATCCCTGGGCCGTGCGGTTCAAGGACCTGGGGTGGTTCGGTTTCTGGGAGATGCTTGTTTTCATGGGCATCCTCATGATCGGATACATCTACATCGTGAAGAAAGGAGCGCTGGAATGGGATTAGAGTCTTTACTGAAAGAGGGATTCTTTACTTCGCGGATAGACGCGCTGTTGAACTGGTGCCAGCGGAATTCATTGTGGCCCATGCCCATGGGATTGTCGTGTTGCGCCATCGAGCTCATGTCCGCGGGTGACCCCCGTCACGACATCGCCCGCTTCGGCTCCGAGGTTATGCGCTTTTCCCCGCGGCAATCCGACGTCATGATCGTGGCCGGTACGGTGACGTACAAGATGGCGAAAGTCGTTCGCAAGATTTACGACCAGATGTCCGAGCCCAGGTGGGTCATTGCGATGGGCGCCTGCGCTTCCTCGGGTGGCATGTTCCGCAGCTATTCCGTGGTCCAGGGCGTGGATCTCTTCCTGCCCGTGGATATTTTCGTTTCCGGTTGTCCTCCCCGGCCGGACAATCTCTTGCACGCCCTGATGGAACTGCAGAAAAAAATCGAGCGCGAGCACTCCGTGATCGGCCTCCCCAAAGCATCAATTCCTTCGAACTGAGGCCTGCGATTGTGAGCGCCTGCATCTCGAGTTTCTTGCCCCACATGCTGTTCAGATAATACCATGAATGAATTGTTGGAAAACATCGTTGGAATACTGCGCCGGGAATTTGCCGACGCCGTTCACGACGTATCGGAGTTTCGCGGCGATGTTACCGTGCTTGTCCAGCGGGACAGGATCGCGGATATCACGCGGTTCCTGCGCGATCTGCCGGATTGCCCGTTCAACCTGATCGAAGACGTTTGCGGCGTCGATCGGCTCGAACGCAAGGAGCGCTTCGAAGTCGTGTATCACCTGTTTTCGCTGGAAAAGAAAGCGCGCATCAGGCTGAAAGTCAGGGTTGATGAAGCGGAACTACGCGTACCGACCGTGACCGGCGTATTCCCGGGAGCCAACTGGCACGAGCGCGAGACGTACGACATGTACGGCATCGTCTTCGACGGCCACCCCGACATGAGAAGGGTGTATATGCCGGAAGATTACGAGCATTTTCCCATGCGCAAGGATTTCCCGTTACTGGGTATTCCGGGCTCCATAAAACTCCCCAGACAATAACACCCACTGGAATCGCATGTCGAACTCGGACAACCTCTACGAAGACACACTACCGCTGGACGAAGCGGTGAAGGAGACGAACCGGTCCAGGATACTGAAAGCATTGTTGGACCAGGACACGACCGCCACGTTCAACGATCCCCTGGAAAACGACATGATCCTCAACATGGGTCCGTCCCATCCCGCCACGCATGGAGTGCTCCGCCTGCTCCTGCGGTTGGACGGAGAGACTATCATAGCCGTGGTGCCCGAGTTGGGATACCTCCACAGGGGGTTCGAGAAAATCGCCGAGAACGGATCGTACCACGAGTTCATCACTCACACCGACCGCCTGGATTACCTCCAGCCCCTGGCGAACAACGTCGGTTACATCCTGGCGGTTGAGAAATTGCTCGGCGTCGAAGCGCCGCCCCGCGCGCAGTACATCCGCTTGATCGCCGCGGAACTGGCCCGTATCTCTTCGCACTTCGTGGCCCTTGGGACGATGGCCATGGACGTGGGCGCAATGACCATCCTCCTGTGGGCGTTCCGCGAACGCGAAAAACTCCATGATATTTTCGACCTGCTGACCGGCGCGCGTTTCACCACCAGCTACACGCGCATCGGCGGCGTGGCGCGGAACATGACCGACGAGACGATAGCGGCCATCAAGACGTTCCTCGACCAGCTTCCGGACCGGATCGACGAATGCGAGCGCCTCATCACCAGGAACCGTATTTTCTTCGACCGGTGCCGCGGCGTCGGCGTGATCGACGCGGAAACCGCCATCGCCATGGGACTGACCGGTCCCAACCTTCGCGGGAGCGGAGTGCCGATGGACCTTCGCCGGGACAATCCGTACCTTGTGTACGATCAACTCGATTTCGACGTCATCACCGAGAGCGAAGGCGATTCACTGGCGCGGTACTACGTGCGCCTGCGGGAAATGCGTGAAAGCATGAAACTTGTTCGCCAGGCGCTGGAAAAGCTGCCCTCCGGTCCTTTCCG
>JAADGX010000002.1 GCA_013152135.1 Chlorobiota bacterium | reverse complement strand
TCGAAACCGATCCAGGTTCCCGCAACCAGTTCCGGAGTGAATCCCACGAACCACGCGTCCCCGTAATTCTGTGTCGTGCCTGTTTTTCCCGCAGCGGGTAATGAAAACCAGCGGCGTACGCCCGCCCCGGTTCCATGGTTGATAACGGACTCCAACATACTCGTGATCAAAAAAGCGGTCTCCTTGCTTAGGACTTCTCGGACTTCCGGCTGGTGTTCTTCAATCAAATTACCGTTACGATCTTCAATTCGCAAGATGGAGACAGGATGAACGTAAATACCTTCATTGGCAATTGCACCGTAGGCTGCGGTCAGTTCGAGTGGTGTCACTTCCGACGTGCCCAAGGCCAGGGATGCGTAAGGTCGAAGCGGCGACTCAATACCCATACGGCTGGCGTATCGGACGACTTCATCCGGAGGGGCAAATTCAAGAATAACCCGTGCTGTGATAATATTCAGCGATTTCGCCAGCCCTTCCCGCAATGAATAGGTGCCTCCCGTTTCACCGCCAAAATTCCGCGGACTCCATATTTTCCCACTACCATCTTCGAAAGTAAACGGTTCGTTCGGAATGCGCATGGAGGGGGGATATCCATTATCGAGCGCAACCAGGTAAATAAAAGGTTTGAACGTTGAGCCGGGTTGCCGTCGAATCTGTGTTACGTGATTCAAGCCGTACTTGAAATTCATCTTGGCATTGCCCACCATTGCTTCAATGTATCCGCTGTGCGGATTTATTGCGACGAATCCGACTTGAATGCGGGTAAGTTCCCGCTTTACCGAATCAACGAACGTTTTATTGCGTCGGGCGCGGATCAATACTAATTGCCGGGCATCGTTGTTTCCGGCACGCGCATAGGCGGGCAAGCGTTTTGCCGCTCTTGAAACAGCTTCTGCCAGCAGGATCCTGTTTTTGGGTGTGTTCCAGGACCAATGGGAGTCGAAGAGCTTCTGGAAATTCTGCAAGTGTTCCCAGACGGCGCGGTTTGCGTATTCCTGCATCCGGGTATCGAGACTCGTATATATCGAGAGCCCGTCACGGTACAGGTTAAAACCATATTTCTCGGCTTTCTCTCGAAGAAGTTGGCGGACGTGCTCAACGAAACTTGGGGCGATGCCCGCGGTCTTTACTCCGGAAAACGTGACGAGGGAATCCTTGCTGGCGCGCACAAAGTCATCTTTTGTGATGTATCCTTCTTCCCTCATGAGAGCAAGAACGGTATTGCGTCGTTGAATGCTCCTTTTGTACGAGTATCGCGGATCATAATGACTGGGAGCCTTCAACAAGCCGACGAGGAACGCGGATTCCGAAAGAGACAACTGGTTCGGTCTTTTTCCGAAATACGTCTGGGTTGCCGCTTGAATGCCATATGCCCCTCGTCCAAAGGAGGCGACATTCAGGTACATCATGAGGATTTCATCTTTCGTGTAGCGTTTTTCGATTTCAACGGCAGTGATGGCCTCCCGTATCTTGCGAAAAAGGGTCTGTTCAAAACCAATGGATTTGTACAGGTTGCGTGCCAGCTGTTGAGTGATGGTACTGCCACCCTTGGGCGGGCCACTGAAGAAGTGCAAAAGATTCGTGACAAAGGATCGAAATATTGCCCATGGACTGACCCCCCAGTGGTTGTAAAAATTCTGATCCTCCGTTGCAATCAATGCCTGTATGAGGTGTGTGGGGATGCTGTCAAGGGAATTGATGCGGGTTCGATTTTCCTCAAAAAACTTATCAATTACCACACCATCAGCGCTATACACCTTTGTCGCCAAAGCAGGGCGCGGATTCTCCAGTTCCTCCAGTGATGGTAGTCCGGTCGAGATGATGGAGAACAACCAGACGCCACCCACGGTAACGACTAAAAGAGATATGGTAATTATCCAGAGTTTGCTTTTTTTCTTCATGCTCGTTTACAAATGAAAATCATGACCAGTGCGGTTGCGCAAACGAATTTCTCCGTGTTCCAACACGGCGTATGGCGCATCGTCCAACCAAGCACCAAGGTTGATGTAACAGCCATCTTCAATTCGTTGAAACGAGGGGACGTGTCTATGGCCCATGATCACGACATCAAACCCGTCATTAATGCGCTTTTTTGCTTCCTCCAAAATCCCGTCGCTTGGACCGAAGTCTTTTTGTCCGGTATAATTTCTACTCGTATGAGATGAAAGCCTGGCGAGGCGAAAACCAATATCGGGGTGGATCCATCGAAAGACGAATTGGGCTATCGGGTTATGGAGAATTCGTTTCAGAAACCGGTACCCCGTGTCGGATGCGGCCAACCCGTCTCCATGGTAGAGATAGAGCCGTTTGTTTTGAAGATATAGTTCGAGGTCGCGTCTGTGAACAGGGATGTTGAGTTCGGTTCGGAAAAAATCGCCTACCGCAAAATCATGGTTCCCGATCAGGTACTCGACCCTGGCGCCAGAAGACGTAAGACGATCGAGGGCTGCGAGTGTTCGATGAAAACCGCGTGGAACGACATGACGGTATTCGTACCAGAAATCAAACAGGTCGCCAAGAATGAATAAGTCGCCATTTTTTTCAGTGATTTCAGCAAGAAGATTCAGCAGGAGGTCTTCTTTGCTCCGTTCCTCTTCCAGTGACATGAAGCCCAGGTGGACGTCTGAAATGAAATATGAAATGGACATGTATCTAGCGACAACGGGTATCGATAATGCGGCGGATTGCCTTGTGCTTGCTCAAGCTACAGAAGGACGGGTCTAAAAACAAGGCAGCATCGAGTCCCGGATTTATTTTTTGGAAGGAGTTGGTTTGTTGTTCTGAGATGCGTTATATTAATTTTGCTTGTGGTATAGTGGTTGACCGAATCGTTCCGGTGGATACCGCAAGTGAGGCTCGCCAATAGGGATGATGAGTTTGAAGGCCAATCTGACCGGACAATTTGATACGACAAAGATATCTGCCGTGAATTCGCACAATAGAATGTGTGCACTTGATTTTCAATCATTCATTCAGTACCTTTTTTTCGTTTCTTGAAGACCTGCTTCGCCTATAATTTCCTGATCATTTATCCATAACATGGAGGGTTCCATGAAATTTTCGCGTCTGTTTCTTTCATTCGGGGTCATTGCAGTACTCCTTACGACGTTGACCTGGGCGCAATCACCAGGAGCCTACTCGATTTACGAGTACTCTCGTGACGGCCTTAATCTCGAAATTCGGGATTTTTCCACGGTCACATCGACAATCACGATACCTGATAACTTTACTATTTTTGACCTGAATGTTATGGTCGATATCGAGCATTCGTATGCGGCTGATTTGACCATTACGATTACGGGACCTAATGGTGCAACGGTAACGCTTGCAGACGGCGCCGGTGGCGGTACAGATAATTTCGAGCATACGATCTTTGATGATGATGCGGGTGTCAACGGTGCCATACCCGGTATTGGTGTTAGCGCCTCCGGCGGTCAGTTCCGTGGTTACTACGTACCTGATTATAGAACAAGCCTGTCAATATTTAATGGTCTCAATGGTGCGGGGTCATGGACTATAACTGTTACGGATACCAAGGTCCTTGACGAGGGGATATTGCACCGCTGGGGATTGATCTTTTTAGGTCCCAAGTCTTCATTACAGTACCAGACATTCCAACAGGATATCCGGGTTGGCTTTGACATGGATGCATTTGGCGGTGCTTCGTTCTCCTATCCTGGTTTTTCGGCTTTCTTTGGAGTTCCATGGGTAACGAATTCAACGCATACTGTACCCCCACTCACAATTGCTGGAGCCTATCCTCTCAATGGTGGCATACTCGGAGTGAACTGGATGCAGCATAGCTATACGCCTGTCCCCGCTGTTGTCAAGGGCTCCTGGGAAATCAGCAACGGTGGTGCGCCGACGACGGCGAGTGGAGAAATATTTATGGGAATAGGAATTGTCCCCGTGTCTGACGTTCTCCCATTATCCGACTACAACGATGTTACTGCGTCGTTCAATTGGTTTACCCGTCAGGATCTCTTCATGACACACGCCGACAACAGCGATAACTTGAAATTGACCGTTACACCCGGTGTCCTTGCCTATGATGACGGTGTACCACGGCAGGTTCAAAGCTTCGTAGATGGTGAGTGCGATGCTGTTTCATTCCCGGTCAGTGCTACTCCGTTTGTCGGAACGGGTGGCAATAAGCTCCTCACGAGCATCGATGTGTACCATGGAGCGGATATCGAAAATGTCGTCGCCGGATCATTTGACATCACTGTTTGGGACAACACGTTTACTCCTGTTGCCGCCATGACGGTGACTCCCGGTGGAACAATACAAGGCGATAAGTGGACGACGTATCCGTTTAATCCTCCCGTCGTACTGACTCCGGGTTGGTATTCGTTCGGTATCTGCAAGCCGAATCCTCTGCCTCTCGGCAGTATTGCTCTTGGGCTCGATCAAGTAACCACACCGACGAATGATGCGGTTGGATATTATGAAGGACTTGGATTGCAATGGTTCTACTGGAGTGGAAACTGGTACGAAGATACTTTTCCGTTTGTAAACAAGCTTATTCGTCCGAACTTCATCCTTGGTACGGATCCCGGCATTGTCAGTGTGGACAATCCCATTGGTATGGTAGCTGGTCCGCAGGTTCCTCGCGTGACGGTTGGCAGCTTCAATCACCAACCACAGATGCCTATCATCAACGCTCACGTCACGGTGGAAATTGCATCCGCCACGGATCCTGACAATGTCATTTATACCAGTGGCCGACGCGTAGGATTAGCGGCCTATCAACAACGGCAGATCACACTTGATCAGTTCAAAGCACCAGCCGCCGGTGATTACGTCATGCGCACGTGCATTTATGAAAGCCATGACGGCAACCCGACGAACAACTGCGTCGAGCGTACATTTACCGTTACCGTTCCTGGTCGGCCTGTGGTGGTCAGTTATGATGGATCGATCTCCAGCGACCTGAAGACCGAGATCGTCAACGATCTGGCGGGTAAAGGCTTAAGCGCGGTATTCAAGGATCGTC
>JAADGX010000326.1 GCA_013152135.1 Chlorobiota bacterium | reverse complement strand
TTTCTCGAATCCGCGCACCATGGTTCCCGAGCTGTAGGCGTCAGTAATGACACCATTTTCGACGGTAGCTTCGATGCGCAAGTGCCCTTCGATGCGAGTGATGGGATCAACAACAATACGAGCCATTATTCCTTACCTCCTTCCTCGTCGCCGGATTCGGAGACGGAACTATTTATCTCCTCCGCGATGAGTTTCCTTTTCCGGATATTCGTTGTTATCGCGTGCGCCGTGACGCCCACGGCTGCCGCCACACCGATAACGGTGCCGATCGTGTCCGCCGTTGTCTCGATACCGAACCCGGGGAAACTCGCCAGGTGCTGGTAAAAGGGTCCGTTATCCCAGAAGCCGTTCTCGCTGCACCCGAGGCACACGTGCCCGGATTGGATGGGATAACTCGTCCCCTCGTTCCACCGCGTTACGGCACACGCGTTGTACGTAACAGGGCCGCGACATCCCATCTTGTAGAGGCAATACCCCTTGCGGGCATTCTCGTCATCCCATGACTCAATAAACAACCCTGCATCATAGTACGGCCTGCGGTAGCACGTATCATGGACCCGGCGGGAGTAAAATTCGCGGGGACGCCCCTGGCTGTCCAACTCCGGAATTTTCCCGAAGACCAGGATATGCGTAACCACAGCGGTCATCACCTCGGCGATGGGAGGGCATCCCGGTACGTTGATAACCGGCTTGCTCAGGATCTCGTGCACCGGCGTCGCGCCCGTCGGATTCGGGGCCGCGCTCTGGATGCACCCGTTCGATGCGCAGCTTCCCCAGGCGATCACCGCGGCCGCGTTCTCCGCCGTTTCGTGCAGAATATCCACCGCCGATTTCCCGGCGATCGTGCAGTAGATCCCGTCGTCGTTCAAGGGAATGGAACCTTCAACGAGCAAGATGTACTTGCCGGCGAAATTCTTCATCGTGTCTTCCATGCACTGTTCCGCCTGGAAACCCGCCGCAGCCTGGAGCGTCTCCGTGTAATCAAGAGACAAATAATCGAAGACGATATCCGCCACAATCGGATGAGACGAGCGGATGAATGATTCGCTACAGCAAGTACACTCCTGGAAATGCAACCAGATAACGGGAGGTCGCGGTTCCTTTTCAAAAGCGCGGACCACCCGTGGGAGTCCGGCGCTTCCAATTCCAGCTAACGCAGCGGCAAAACTGCAAAACTTCAGGAATTCACGGCGTGAATGCCCCTTTGCTTGCATGGTTTGCCAGATGGTAAGATTTTCAGCCATCGGTACCTCGTAATTATTGATACGTGGAAAATCAGAAAGCCTCTGAATCTTCATCACGCGAAATCCATGCCAGGTCTTGTCTTCCCTCGCTTTTCTGAAAAACAGCGAAAGTCAACAAAATACAGCAATCGCCAGCCATAAAAAGAGTATAGGGTATGATTATTGCTCTTACGCGCGGGAACTGCGCAATACCGCATTCCCGATAATGAGAATCGCTCCGTGCATTGGAGCGATCGAGCCGCCGACTGGAAGGCGCATTCGTCACAATAAAAAAGGCGAGGAAAAATCCTCGCCTGCGATCATGGGGTTCGGAAATCTATCCTCTGCGGCCCCACCACCAGAAAATTCGTTTAAATCTATCCTGTTGTTTTTCGTTTAGGATGTTATAAATATTTTTCATATAGGTCTTTCTGCATTCAATCAGAGCCTTGAAAGCCTCCTTCCTTGTATCGTACTTGCCATCCTTGATATCCTGGAATACGCCTCTCAGGCAACTGTGGTATTCCTTGGTGAATTTCTTAACGGCTTCCTGTTGCTCCTCGGTGAGACGCAGAACTTTAACCAAGAAATGCAGGAATCGCCGCGACAATACCTCGGACCGGCCTGAAAGCTCGGTTGCAGTGGACGATTCCACGGAACGTTCGAAATCGCTAAAATACTTCGTGGTAAAATACGCGATTTCTTTCGCGGTCACGCCGTCCTTCCTGTCATGTTTACGGTCGTGACGGCGATGCCACTTGCGCCACTTCATGAGGCGCTCCCATTTCTTGAGCTGCTCATCCGTGAGGATTTTCTTGATGGACTCCATGTATGTTTCGTGGCACGCTTTCATCCGTTTGAAAGCTTCCTTGCGGTCGATGTCGCCCTTTTTATAGGACTCGCGCACGGATTTCAGGCAGTCGTAATAAGCCTTGCCTGCTTCTTTCCATTGCTCGACCTGCGTGGAATCCAATCCGAGATACCTGACGAGGAACCGAAGGAAACGCCGATGGTGGCCCATGTTCATGGCTTCGTCATCGTTGTCGAAAACCACCGATTTCTCAAATGAATCGATGAACTGCCCGTCGAACTCTTCGGTCGCCGGCGCCGTCTGGTTCAATTCGGGCTGTGTCGGGCTATCCTCCCTCGAACAGCCTGAAACAAGGAAAAACATTGCCAGCAAAACGATACTTAAACCGGGAATGGTTATTCTGCGCATTTGAATACCTCCAAATGAAACAATGTGTGAAAAGAATGGTTGTGTTCTCACTGTATGTGCAAGTTCTGATGCTCCGTTACTACTTTTTCCGCATCCTTGGCCACCGGATCTCGAGGCACACCTTTAGTCTGCCGATAAAGGTGTGCCGCCTCATCATATCCTGACATATTCTCCTGCGGAAAAGAAATGCCGTGGTGAGATCCGGTTTTCATTTTATTAAGAGCATGCTTTGCGTAAACACTCCCTGCGGGCTTGACAAAACCGCAGTATATACTCCACGAGATAATTGTTCGGCGCGAAATGTCACGGTGTACGTTCCCGCCTCCAACACATCATCGATCAAAGTTGTGACGGTCCGGCCGTACATATCGATGACGCGCAACGTTATTTTTTCGGTCCGTGATACGAGGACGCGAAGCTGCGTCGCGGGGTTGAACGGGTTCGGATAATTCCGGGAAAGTTCGGTGGTCATCGGAACGAAGTTCCCGCTCGTAATACCGGTAGCCACCTGTCGAGACAGGATCAGGTTCATGTCGTCAACTACACGTCGATCACTGTAAGCCACCCTGACCGTGTGCGCGTTGCGACACGAGTACGCGGGATAATCGGCAAGTATCTTGATATCGCCCTCCGGGATACCGCTCAACGTATAACTGCCGTCATCCATCGAAAAAGCGTGGCCGACAATAATTCCCTCATCATCTTGTGCCAGGACGGAGGCGGCAAAAATAGGCTTTCCTTTCGAATCCGTCACTTTCCCGGTAATCATACCGGCCCCGGTATGACGGATTTCCGGGATGACGATATCGGCTCGCAGCACTTCCGCCTGGCCGGGGATCAGCCTCGAGTCGCTCCATTTCAACGCGGTCAACGGCGTTCCCGAATAATACGCCGGTGCATACTTTTCAAGCTGGATGGGGATCGCCAAAAGCGAAATCGGTTGGTCGGATTCGATCATGCCACTGTAAGTGCCGTCGTGATTTGTTGGGATCGATTGCTCAACGCTTATCCGGCCCGAGTTCAATCGTAAAACCTGGATCAGAGACGGCACACCCACGCCAAACCGGTTGAAGATGCGTCCGGTAATGGGACGCCCTTGTTTCCGAAGTTCGTCGAGCTGAAAATTCAAATCGCGAGCGTCTTTGTCGAATTTCAACTTCACGGCATCCATGAGACTGTTGGCATCGGGATAAAATTTCAACTGGTAGCCTTCCGACCAGGCGGCAAGAATAAATGTTACTCCAGCGGGGACTTTGAGGCTATATTTTCCCGCTTCGTCGGTATATGCGAGTTTTATGCAAACAGGAGCAATGGATGAAGCGAGAATAACGGCGCGGATCTGCGCTTTAGGTACCGGGGTTCCCTTCGCATCAGTAACCGTTCCGTCGATCTGTACTGCTTCGGGCGCGAGCGCTTTTCGCAGCTTGAAATTGGCCTCAACAATGCCGCCAGGCGAAACGTGGACAATATCCGCCTCGCGGGCTGTTGCGGCATTTTGCCACCACGTTACGGGATAAGGCTGTATGAAAGGTTTGGCAACGAGCAGGTAGCTTCCTGCTTCCAATTGATCAAAACGAAATCGCCCATTCTCGTCCGAACGAACGACCGGGTTTTGCTCACGGATCATTTTGCCACTGCAATCAATGCCCGTCGTGGAAGTGTAGCCCACCAGAAACGCCGTTACCGCAACGTCGGACAGAGCCTCCCCGCCTTCGCCCTGAATCGTACCGGTCAAAGCCCCAAACCCGGGAATTTTTGTCACGCATATATCAAGAAGCTGTGAATCACGGGCGGAATTGTCGGCATAAACAACAACCATAGCCTGGAACCGCCCTTGAACGCGAGGTATCCACCGGAGCATGCCGTTTCTTTTATCTATTTTCATGCCTTCGGGAAACGAATAACCGGAAACTGTTTCCAGCACGTATTTCAGCGGAATACCGGGATCGGAGGAAACGACCTGCACCTGATACCGATACTCGACACCGACAAATGCACGTCTCCCCGGGTTACTGATAATGCGCACCAGTTCCTTTTTTGGAATTTCAACTTTAACGATATTCGATGGTTCGCTTTCCTCGCCGTTCTCATCAACACGAGTCGTGTAGTAGTAATACACAACATTACGATACAGCAGATCGTCGTCGAGGTAACGCACATCCTTGGAAACGGCGATGGGTTCAAAATGCATGTCATCCCGAATGCTGCGAAACACCGTAAACCAGCCGGGACGGGTGATATCGCCTTCCCACTGCCACTCCAACAACACAGCGTCCGTATTGCGATTGGTAACGGCGTCCGGCAGGTAAATCCCCTTCAACTGCTTTGGCGCAACGACGTTACTTTGCGCGTACACCGGCATCCATTGCCCAAGACCGACCGTTGCCGTGATTGCGGTAACAACGGCTAAGTATATATATTTATGTAATTTATGTCTTTTTGAATAAACCAATCTCACGTATTCCCTCATGCTAATACCTCCTTCACAGCTGCAGATTCTTCAATTCATCACGATCATTCTGCGCACATAAGTGCCGCCCACGATTTTCAAACGATACAAGTACAAAC
>JAADGX010000278.1 GCA_013152135.1 Chlorobiota bacterium | reverse complement strand
TGATGATCTCGATATTGCTCGAAGCCTTTGCCCGGTATTCATCGGCGATATTTTCCAGCAACGTGTTGATATCGTACGGCTGGCAGTTGTACTGTTCGCGGTGCGCGAGCCGTGTCAGGCTGTGCACGATGCCGTTGAGTTTCTTGGACTCTGCCACGATGCGATCAAGGTACTTACTGATCTGCGGCTGCTTGTCGAGCTTCAGGTCCTGGACGAGAAGATCGAGGTGCTGCGCCGTCAGTGTGATGGTGGAGAGCGGTGTCTTCGCCTTGTGCGCCACGTGCTGGGCGACGCCCGTCCAGTTGATGCGCCGGTCGTTTTCGATTGCCTGTGTGATGTCCTGGATGAGAAAAACGTAGCCTTCCAGCTTGCGAGACTCCTGGTACACGGGCTGCCCCTTGCACACGATCGTTCGCAACAGCTTTCCCTGGTTGAACACGATCTCGCGCTCCACCTGGTGGTGTGTGCGCAGCATTTCCTCGAACGTGTCCTGGATTTCCGGCGACGGCGCCATCTTGAAATAGTACTTGTAGTCGAATTGCATGGACACGAATTCGTCCAGGCCCAGAAGCAAACGCGCCGCCCGGTTGAGTTGCTTGAGATCGCCGCGCGCGTCGAAAATCATGAGCGCGTCCTTGCTGAGGGCGTTGAGCAGGCGGGTTTCCGCCTTGGAGGCGTGCTTGATATACTTCCGTACCAGCCAAATCGTGGCCAGCACCAGGCCGATAAAAATATAGATGACGCTGTTGTAATGAGTCGAAAGAACATCCCATAACGTTCTTGTCCGGAAGTATTCGTCGATGACTTTTTGCTTGATCTCCGGCGTCAATTCCTGCGCAAAGACCAGCGCCGCCGGGATCACGGCAAGAAAGCTGATAATGGCAATGTTACGTATTGATCGCATGTTCAATTCTGGTGTACACTTCACGCAGCGGCATCGAACGCTCGGCGGCTATGCGCCTGCATTCCTCGAACTCAGGCACGAGTCGCTCGCTTCCCGCTTCCCCGATGACTTTCGCCGTCACCGGACCGAATTCCGTTTCTACTTGTTTCTGCCGCCGGGGAAGTTTTTCCCTGCGCACGTCGCGCATCCTGACGCCGGTGGTCGTCGTTTCCGCGTAGAGGATTTCCAGGGCTTTTCCTGCCCGGCCAGGTTCCGCCAGCACGGTGAGAAGATGTCCCGGCCTCCCCTTTTTCATCAGGACAGGAGTAACATACGCATCGAGCATTCCGGCGTCAAGCAGTCGCTCGATCACGTAAGGAAAAATCTCGGGCTGCATGTCGTCGATGTTCGTTTCGAGCACCGTCACCCGGTCTTCCTCGCGCCTGTCGCGGGTTTCACAAACCATGAGGCGCACGAGGTTCGGCAGCCCCGGCAGTTCCCTGCTCCCGGCGCCGTAGCCGATTGCCCGGATATCGAGGATCTCATCCCCCGGCAAAACTCCTTTTGAAAGAGCAGCGATAAAGCCCGCCCCCGTAGGCGTGGTAAGCTCGAACGGGATGCCCGTCAGTTCCACCGGGTAGCCGCGGAGGATTTCCACCGTGGCGGGGGCCGGAACGGGCATCGTTCCGTGCTGCGTGTCCACCGTCCCTCCGCTGCCGACCCGCACGACGGACGTGTACACCTCGTCGATGTCCAGCAGTTCCAGGCAGGCGGCCGCTCCCACGATATCCAGGATGGAATCCACGGCGCCAACTTCGTGGAAATGCACCTTCTCCGGCGTCGTACCGTGAATCTTCGCTTCCGCGTCGGCGATGCGTCCGAAGACGGCGCACGCGTCATTCTTGACGCGGGACGACAAGTCGGATCGCTCGATGAGCGCCACGATATCTGCGTATGTACGCTGCTTCGCATGAGCATGATGACGGCCCGCGCCCCCGTTCGCTCCCGCGGTCGCTTCCTCTATGGCGATGTCCACCTTCAGACCGTGAATGGCATGTTGCGCGATTTCATGCGCGTGTATACGCCATCCGGACAATCCGAGTTTTTTCAGTTCCGCGGTCAGTGTTTCCAGGGACACGCCCGCGTGCAGGAACGCTGCGAGTATCATGTCCCCGCTGATTCCGGCAAACGTGTCGAAATAGGCGATGCGTTTCATCATCCTCGCCGGTGCTTGTTGATCTCGTCGCGGATTTCCAGGGCGCGGTTCCGGGCCGCGGCGGCGAAGTCCTCTCCGTCGCTCGCGTAGATGACGCCCCGGCTGACGTTGAATATCGCCCCTTCCCCCCGCTCGTTGCATCCCGCGCGGACCGACGCTTCCACGCTTCCGCCCTGGGCCCCGATGCCGGGAACGAGTATCGATGAGTCGCCGACCGTCGCCCGGATGCCCGCCAGTTCTTCCGGGTGGGTCGCGCCGACCACGAAGCCGCAGTTCCCGTACTCGTTCCAGCTCATGATGGTCTCCGCCACCTTCGCGTAGAACGGTTTGCCGTCCACGTCGAGGTAGAGGAAATCACGCGATCCGGGGTTGGAAGTCAGAGTGAGAAAAAACGTGCACTTTTCCTTGCGATCGAGGAACGGCTGCACCGAATCCCTGCCCATGAACGGCGCGGCGGTGGCTGCGTCGAAGCCGAGGTCCTCGAAAATCGCCCGTGCGTACATCTCCGACGTGTTCCCGATGTCTCCGCGCTTGGCGTCGCCGATGGTCACCACGTCCTCGGGAATGGCCTCCAGTACTTGTCGCAGCGTCTCCCAACCTCCGGCGCCCATCGCTTCGTAGAACGCGAAATTCAACTTGTACGCGCACACCAGGTCCGCCGTGGCTTCGACGATATTCCGCGCGAATTCCAGCGCCGGGTTCGCCCGCCCGCGGATGTGGGCCGGTATGCGTTCCACCGCAATGTCCAATCCGACGCAGAGCAGGCTTTGATTTTTATTGACGACGTTATGTAATTTTTCCGTAAAATTCATGGATATGGTATTCTTATACATGGAAATTAAAAAGTAATCTATTCCCCCTGCATAAACAATGATAAAGCCTGCGCCGTTCTTTCTCAAACCGCGTCCGTCCCCGCGCTGAAATGAAATCCTTCCTCACCATCTTCGACCGGCCCGAGTACGAAGCCTCACTCTCCCTCGGAAAAGGAAGCCGTGTCTTGATTTCAGGACTGGCTGGCGGCATGAAGGGCCAGTTCGCGGCCCGTTTGCTGCGCGACACGCAGCGGCAGGTCATCGCTCTCGCCGCGTCACCGGTCGAGGCGAGGGAATTATGGACCGACGCATCGAGCGTCCTCGGCGAAGAAGACGTCGTGTACGTGGGCAGCGAGCATCCTCACGTGGTCAAGTCGCTGGAAGCGCTGGACAGCGCCTTCGTGGAAAACGTGGAAAACCTGCGCCGTCTCCTGGGCTCCCCGGGCAAACTCGTCATCATGCCCCAGGAGATGCTCCTCTCCCACGTTCCTTCCCCGGACGAGCTCCTGAACCGAACTATCACGGTGAACACCGGGGACTCTCTCGACATGACCGGGCTCGTTCATCGCCTGGACCGCGGAGGATACGACCGCAAGGAATTCGTCGAGACCACGGGCGACTATGCGGTGCGCGGCGGCATACTGGACGTCTTTCCCGCGGGCTTCGAAAACCCCGTGCGCATCGAGTTCTTTGGCGACAGCGTGGATTCCATCCGCGAGTTCGACGCACTGAGCCAGCGCTCCATACGAAACCTCGGCAGCGTAAGCTTCATGGACGCCCTGTACTTGCAGGAAGAGGACCGCGACTCCACCGCCGGCCGCGTCCCCGACTTCTTCCACCCGGACGCCGTCCTGTTCATCGAGGAAGCGGCGCGGTTCAAAGAGTTGCTCGACGAGAGCGACGAGCGCGAACGGCTGGAAGAAATGCGCTCGCTTTTTCCTGTCTTCGAACATTCGATCCTGCCCCACGACGGTGGTCCCGTCATCGATTTTGGCGGGGAGCTGCAGCCGGCCTTCAACGGCTCGGTGAAGTTCCTGCGCGAAGACCTCCGGAACAAGCTGTCTGAAGGCTGGAGCCTCACCATCGTGGCGGATTCAAAACCGCAGGCAACCCGGATGCGCGACCTCCTCTTCGGCGAAGACGAACCGGACGCGGAGCTTGCGGGCGTCCGGATCACGACCGCCCTCTTTTCCCGCGGCTTCATGGTCCCGGACCTGAAGATCGCTTGCTATACCGAGCACGACATCTTCAACCGGAAGCACGTCCAGAAGCGCACACACCGCGGTTTCAAGGGCCTTTCCCTCCGCGAGATGCGCCAGCTCAAGCCGGGCGATTACGTGGTCCACGTGGACAAGGGCGTCGGCAAGTTCCTGGGCTTCGAGACCATCTCGGTGGGAGGAGGAAAGCAGGAAACGATCAAGATCGCCTTCGACGGAGGCGACATGCTGTACGTCAACCTGAACTACATCAACCGCATCTCCAAGTACTCCGGGCAGGAGGGCAAGGAACCGAAACTCTCCAAACTGGGGAGCGCGGAATGGGCTCGGTTGAAAGCGCGCACCAAGAAGCGCCTGAAAGACATCGCCCGCGACCTGATCGCCCTCTACGCGAAGCGCAAGCTGGCCCGGGGATTTCCCTTCCCACCCGACAACGAGTGGCAGAAAGAGCTGGAGGCGTCTTTCATCTACGAGGACACGCCCGACCAGGCGCAGGCTACGCGCGAAGTGAAAGTGGACATGGAATCGCCGGTTCCCATGGACCGCCTCATTTGCGGAGACGTGGGATTCGGCAAGACGGAGGTCGCCGTGCGCGCGGCGTTCAAGGCGGTGATGGCGGGCAAGCAGGTCGCAATCCTGGTGCCGACCACCATTCTCGCGCAACAGCACTACCACACGTTCAACGACAGGCTGCACCGGTACGCCATCCAGGTGGAATCGCTGTCGCGTTTCCGTTCGCCCAAGCGGACGCGGGAAATCCTGGACGGACTGAGCCGGGGCACGGTGGACATCGTGATCGGAACACACCGTATGCTGAGCAGGGACGTCGAGTTCAAGAACCTCGGCCTCCTGGTCATCGACGAGGAGCACCGTTTCGGTGTGGCGGCCAAG
>JAADGX010000277.1 GCA_013152135.1 Chlorobiota bacterium | reverse complement strand
GGCACCGGAAAGCATGTAAGAAGAGCGATGCTAAATGCTGGATGCTAAATTCTAAATGAATTTGCGGATTGGCGGATTAGCGGATTAGCGAATTTACGAATCGACCACCAACTACGAACCACGAGCTACGAACTCTTCTCCTTGTCTCCCCCTCTCCTTGTCTCCTTGTCCCCTTGTCCCTAATCCGTCTTGCAGAAAACAATCCAAAATCGAAAATCCAGAATCGAAAATTCTACATTCCCCTTGTCCCAAATCACCCCCCCCTTGAGAGACACCACATTTCAATTCAGGCGGAAACAGGCTGCGCGACGTGTTCCAGCCATTCCAGGGCCATGGAGACGGCTTTCGGAAGGGTTTTTTCAACCTCGGGTGAAAGCGATTCACTCAATGTGATTACGTCGCCCGCGCCGCAGATGAGGAGATCGACGCTGTCCGGCAGGGGGATGTCCAGGCTCCGGCCGAACTTGAGGATCGTGGGCAAGTCGGCCTGATGCTGTGAATAGAGATGGGCTGTACAGGCAAGGTCCGTGTCGCGAAGCATGCGCAGTTCACCGGGTTGAAGATCTGGCAACACGCCGGCGTCGATGATGAGCACGCGCTTTCTTTCCCGGAGGAGATCGAGCAGGGAAAAGCCGGCCAGGCAACTGGCGCGGAGGTCGGCTGTATCACCAATGCCGGCGTCTTTGAGTTTTGCGATAACGTGGATACCGAAACCGTCGTCGCGGAGGATGTCGTTTCCCAGGCCGAGGATCAGCGGTTTCATGTCTGTGTCAGCAGAACCTCCGGATGTGCTGGATGATCGTGCCGTCAGGCTCCCGGACGAAAATCTCCATCGGCATTTGGCCCGGCAGGGAGTGCGTGGCGCACCCGAAACACGGATCGTAGGCACGAAACGCCATTTCGATGCGGTTCAGAACGCCTTCCGTGATCTCCGTTCCCTTGCGGATCCATTGCTCCGCCGCCTTTTTGATGGACATGCTGATGGGGGCGTAATTATTCGTCGTTCCCACGATGAGATTCGCTTCCTGCACGATACCATTTTCGTCGGTGCGATAGTGATGAAACAGCGTACCGCGTGGCGCTTCCACTACACCCACCCCTTCGTCGGGAACGGCCTCGGGAATGACACGCGTGTCGGGATTGGTGATCTCCGGGTCCTGGAGCAGTTCTTTCACGCGTTCGCACGCGTACACCAGCTCGATTACGCGCGCCCAGTGAGTCGCCAGCGTGTGATGAACGGGCTTCCCACCAAGAGTTTCGTAAAACCGTTCGTATTCCGCCTGCGCGAGCGGCGTCGCCATGCCATCCGCGGCGTTCAACCGCGAGAGAGGAGTGGCACGGTACACCCCGGATTCCTTTCCGTCAACGAAACCCTTCCAGCCGACTTTCTTCAGGTACGGGAACTTAAGGTAGCTCCAATCCACGACGTGTTCGGCGATATTGTCGAGGTATTCTTCCGGTTTGAACTTGACCAGTTCCTTCCCTTCCGGATCCACGACGCGGATAAGGCCCTCGTAAAAATTCACCTTGTTGTTTTGATCCACCATTCCCATGTAGTACGTGGCGTGGGTGTATGCGTCGGATGTGATCATGTCCACGTAGGCGGGGTTGGCGAGGACCACGTCCTCCAGGACTTTCAGCGTAAATTTTCCGAACTCGATGAAGTCCTCGGCATAGGCGAGGAACTTGTCCAGGTCCTCCGGTTTCAACCGCGTCGTGATGCCGCCGGGGATGGCCGTCACCTGGTGGATTTTCTTTCCTCCGAGGTACTGGATCAACTCCTGGCACTGGGCACGGTGCTTGATGACGCGCTTACCCGCGTCGAGTCCGACCTTGTGAATGAGTCCGAGAATATTCCGTTCCGCCGGTGGGGCGTCGGGACCGAGCACGAAATCCGGCGCGCCGAGCACGTAGAAATGCACGGTGTGATCCGCGGCGAAAAACGTTGAGTACAGCAATTCGCGCAGTAATTTCGCTACGCGTGGTATCTCCACGTGGTACACGGCGTCGCAGGCTTTGGCCGAAGCCATGTGGTGCGCCTCGGGACAAACTCCGCACAGGCGGGTTGTGATGCGCGGAAGCTCCTCGACCGGCCGGCCCTGGCAGAACTTTTCGAACCCGCGCAGCTCGGGAATTTGCAGGAACGCGTCGGCCAGGTTCCCTTCTTCGTCGAGGAAGAGGTTGATCTTTCCGTGGCCTTCCAGTCGCGTGATGGGATCTATGGTAATCTGCCTCATGGTTCGCTCCTTATTCGTCGCCCTTGTGGTTGAAGTCGAGTGAAACCGGAATGATGGAATCCGCCAGGCCGAAGCGATAAATCGTCCCGACGGGATCGGCGAGGGTGTCGAGAATCCGGTTGACGTCTTCCTCGGTTTCGGCGTCGAGGACGGAAGAGATCGCCGCGATGATGCGGGCGCCGGGGTCATCCGCATTCGGCGGAGGACCGTAACAGCCCCGACAGGGGATTCCCGCGTTCACGCACTTGCCGCCGCAGCCGGAGCGGGTGGCGGGCCCCATGCAGAACACGCCCTGGTCGAGCAGGCATTTATCCGGATCGGCGATAATCTCGTGCGGGCGGTAGAACCGGCTGATCTTCTTCTCTTCGCGTTCCCGCAGGCATTCCTCGCAGCAGGTCTTTTCTCCCGCGCCGAGCACGGTTCCTTTCGGAGGGAGTTCCTTCCCGTTGGCCAGGATGTCGATAAGGGTGGTGATCACGGCCCCCACCTGGTCGGATTGCGGCGGACAGCCGGGTATGGTATAGTCCACGTCCACCACGTGGTGCAAGGGACGCAGGCGCTCGTAGAACACAGGCAGGGTCATCGTGTAGCCGTTGACGCGAGACTCCGGGTGCGGCGTTACACCGTCCGGGTTGTCCACGGAGGGAGACTGGTGATAGACGTAGTCGAAAATGCTTTCCCTGGAATACAGGTTGGCCAGGCCGGGGATGCATCCTTCCTGGGCGCAGGAACCGAACGCCACCATGACCACGGATTTCTTCCGCAGCAGTTTCGCCATTTCTTCATTTTCGCTGTTTCGAATTCCGCCGTTGAAGAGACAAACGGTAATGGACTTGTCGGGGAGGGCTTCGACGTCCTTGACCTTGAAGTCCACCGCCACGGGCCAGAACACGATATCGAAGTTGGCATCGATATCGAGGATTTTTTCCTCGGTGTCGAGCACGGCGATTTCACAGCCGCCGCAACTGGCGGCCCAGTACAACGCAAGTTTGAATTTATCAGCCATGATGCACCTCGTTCGCTGTAATTTCTCCGGTTCCTTTTTCCGGCGTCTTCTCGTTTTCCCCGTTGCCGGCTGGATACAGCGCGTTCAGCCTGGTGCGGTCGAAGGGGCCGAGCGCGCGCACGGTCTCGGTGAATTCAAACGTGGTCTTGGCCCACAAGTCGCCCTCTGCCGCGGAGATGTACACCATCTTCAACCGGTCCGGACTGATGCCGAGCCGGGCGAGAATGCGCTTCAACATGGCGACCCGCCGCATGGCCTTGAAATTGCCTTCCTGGTAATGGCAGTCACCGAAATGGCAACCCGAAACGAGCACGCCGTCCGCTCCTTTCCGGAATGCCTTCAGGATAAACTCGGGGTCGATACGCCCGGAGCACATGGTGCGTATGATCCGGACGTTGGGCGAGGTCTTCATCTTCGCGACACCGGCGAGATCGGCCCCGGTGTAGCTGCACCAGTTGCAGAGAAAACCGATGATGCGGGGTTCAGTGGCCATCTCGACCTCCTTTTCCCGTGATGAAACCGGGCTCGCACCGGGATGACGCACGTCCAACCACGTGGTCGACTGACAGCGGGCAGGCGCGATGCCGGCAAACGTCTATGAGGAGAAAACGCGTGGTCATCATGTCACACCTCCAGCAATGCTTCGAGTTCCATTTCGATCTGGTCGTTCGTGAAGCCCATGCCGGTGATCGCCGAAGCGGGGCAGGCAGCCACGCACGTTCCACAACCCTTGCACAAGGCTTCGTTGACCGTTGATATTTTTCGCTCCTCGTCCCAGGTAATGGCCTGGTAGGGACAGAGGTCGTTGCAGATGCGGCAGCCACCGCATGCCTCTTCGTCTATTACCGCCCGTACGGGGTCGATTTCCACTTCGCCCTTGGAAATGAGGGAGAGGATGCGGGCAGCGGCGGCGGAAGCCTGTGCCACGCTGTCCGGGATATCCTTCGGACCCTGGCAGGCGCCCGCGACCATGACGCCGTCCGTGGCTGTGGCTACGGGATCGAGCTTGGGATGCCGCTCCAGGAAGAATCCGTCGGGACTGCGGGAGATGCTGAGCGTTCGTGCGAGGTCGCCTGCGTCGTGCTTGGGGACTAGGGCAGGGCAGAGAATTGCCATATCCACGGGAATTTCCCGGTGCTTTCCGATCAGCGTATCCTCGCAGTGAACGAGCAGCACGCCCGCTTCCTCGCCAGACCATCCCGCCTCGACGATCTCGGCCACCCGTCCCCGTATGACGTTCGCTCCTTCGTCCAGGACGCGCGAGTAAAATTCCTCGTAGCCTTTTCCGAAGGCCCGCATATCGATGTAGAACTGGTACACCTCGGCACTGGTCCGTTCCTTGACCAGGTGAGCGAATTTGAGGGCGTACATGCAGCAGACGCGGCTGCAGTAGCGGTGGTAGCGCTCGTCGCGGGAGCCGATGCAATGGAGGATGGCCACCGCTCGTGGCTCCTTGCCGTTCTTCAGGAGTATCTTTCCGCCGGTGGGACCGGTGGCGTTCACGATCCGCTCGAATTCGAGCGACGTATACACGTTGTCCAATTTTCCGTAACCGTATTGAGGCATCACCGAAGGATCCATGAGATCAAAGCCGGTGGTTACCAGAATCTGGCCGACCTCGATTTCTTCCTCGGTTTCCTTCATGGCGTGGAGAATGGCCCCGGGTTCGCAGACCCTCTCGCACTCGTAGCACTCGACGCAGACGCCGCAGTTCAGGCACCGGCTTGCTTCCCGCTGCGCCTGTTCAATGGTATACCCGAGGTTGACTTCCCGGTAATCGCGGATGCGCTCCCCG
>JAADGX010000086.1 GCA_013152135.1 Chlorobiota bacterium | reverse complement strand
CATTGCGCAATATTCCTCACTGCTGCCTCCCGTAGGAGTCTGGACCGTGTCTCAGTTCCAGTGTGGCTGATCATCCTCTCAGACCAGCTACCCATCGCGGGCTTGGTGAGCCGTTACCTCACCAACTACCTAATGGGACGCATGCTCATCCTCAAGCGCCCGAAGGCTTTAACAACTGTCACCATGCGGTGCCGCTGCATCATTGAGTATTAATCCACCGTTGGGTGGGCTATCCTCAACTCGAGGGTAGATTGCATACGCGTTACGCACCCGTTCGCCAGTGTCCGCCTCACCGAAGCGAGGCTTCTCCTTGACTTGCATGTGTTAAGCACGCCGCCAGCGTTCGTCCTGAGCCAGGATCAAACTCTCCGTTGTAGGTTTATTTCTAAACCCGTGAGTTTAATCCTGTCCTGTTGATCGGACAGGTTGACTTCAATTTCACTGACTATGCACAAACTCTTTTCAAAGAACAGTCACTTTCGAATTGTGACGCCGTTTCTTGAACGGACAACTAATATACTCTGTTCATCTCTTGGAGTCAAGACCCTTGGCAAGATATATGAAAATTATTTTGCCTCTTGCCCCCTGCATCTCCCGGCATGCACCGTTTCCCCGCCGGGCTCCATCACGCTTTCGCCCTTATTCGACGGGCGTATTCGTACACTCCCAGGTGAACCAGGTCCGGCTCCCACCGGCAATCTGCGGCCAGGTACCGCTTCAACCATTGCCCCCGTCCTCCGGTCAATACCACCGTAACATGACCGCCCAATTCCATCTTGATGCGTTCCAATATCCCGCCCACTCCGGAGACGAAAAGCCGTGTCACCCCCCCCTGCACGGCGTCCTCCGTGTTGGTGGCAAGCACATCGATCGGCATCTCGTCGCCGGGCCGCGGAAGCCGGGCCGTTCCCGTCGCTATCGCGCCAGCCAGCATGTCGAACCCGGGCGCAATCACTCCTCCCGCAAAATTGCCGTCCACGTCAATTACCGAACACGTCGTCGCGGTACCGCAGTCGATGACGACTGCCGGCCAGGGCACCCGCTCGCGCGCCGCAATGACCGCACACAACCTGTCCGCCCCAAGAGAGTTCAATGGATCGTAATGGATGACAAACCACGACACCCGCTCGGCCTCGATGATCCATGGTTCGATGTTCAGTCGTGAAGCAATCTGAGCGGAAATCAACGGGGTAGCTCCAGGGACTACACTGCAGATGCCGACTTCCTTTACCGATGCCTGCATGCTATCGGGGATGGCGATCTCCCGCCCAGCATCATGGGTCGGCATATCCCACCGATCAACGACTTCGCCGTCGCGCACCACCGCGAAGCCCGTCCTCGTGTTACCGATATCTACGCTCAATACTTCCAGCATTACCCAATTCTAGATCAGTTCGAAATCAATCTTGTTCTCCATCTTGTCCACGCTCACAAGCCGCACGCGAACCTTGTCACCGATGCGGAACCGTTTCCGGGTTCGCTTGCCGACCAGAGATTGCTGGCGTTCGCTGTACATATAATGGTCGTCTGTCATGTTGCGGATATGCACCATTCCCTCGACAAGGTACGGAATGATTTCCACGAACAACCCGTACGCAACCACCCCGCTGACTATGGCGTCGAATTCTTCCCCGATACGGTTCGCCATGTACTCCACCTGCTTCATCTTGATGGATTCCCGCTCCGCCATGACCGCCACCCGTTCCATGCGGCTGGTCTGTTGCGCGATTTCCGCGACCCTGGCCGCGAGCGCCTTCATACCCTTGGGGCTGCGCGCCTTCTCATATTTCTTCAACAGGCGGTGGACAATCAAGTCCGGGTACCGGCGTATTGGCGAGGTGAAATGCGTATAGTGCGGAAACGCCAGGCCGAAGTGGCCGATATTCTCCGCCGAATACGCCGCCTTGGCCATGGAACGAATGGTCAGGCTCTGAATAAGCTGTGCTTCCGGTTTGTCCTTGATTTGTTCCAGCATTTTCTGAAATGACTTTGGAAGCGCCGGATCAAGATTCACCGAGTATCCGCACGAGCGGATGAACAAAACAAGCTCGGAAATTTTTTCCTCGTCCGGGAGATCGTGGACGCGATAAAGAAATGGCAACGGATGATCGGGACCGGCTTTCTTCAGAATATGCCGAGCCACCGTACGATTTGCCAACAGCATGCACTCTTCAACGAGGCGGTGAGAATCCAACTGCGGCTTGGGAATGATTTCCAGTGGCCGCCCTTTTTCATCGAGGCGAAATTTCACCTCCGGCAAATCGAAATCAAGGCTGCCTTCTTTTTCCCTTTTCGCGATGAGCTTCTTGGCGATGCGGTGCAAGTCCCGGATAAGCCGGGCGTGCGGGCTTTTTTTCCCCTCGATGACCCTTTGCGCCTCCTCGTACGAAAACCGCTTCGTGTTGCGAATAACGCTGGTTACCAGTTTATACGATTTTACCGCTCCGGCAGGAGACAGGCGCATGATGCAGGAATAGGTGCGGCGGTCTTCGCCTTCCCTCAAGCTGCATAAATTGTTGGAAAGGCGCTCCGGCAACATGGGAATGACGCCATCCACGAGGTAGACACTGGTGCTTCGACGAAAGGCTTCCTTGTCCAGCGCGCTGCCTTCCGGCACGTAAAAACTGACGTCCGCTATGTGAACACCGAGCTCGAAGTTCCCGTCCGGCAAGCGCTTGAGTGAAAGGGCATCGTCAAAGTCCTTCGCGTCATCCGGATCGATCGTAATAACCTCTTCGTCGCGGAGGTCAAGCCGCGTTTTCAGTTCGTCTCCGGTGATCTTCGCCGATTTGCGCTCCGCTTCCAGGAGGCATTCCTTCGGAAACTCCACCCGCAACTTGTACCGGCGGGCCAATGCCTTGAATTCAGCCGTCGGGTCTCCGGCTTTCCCCAAGCGTTCGAGTACCTTGCCCTCCGGACTGGCATGCTCGCTGTCCCACGATTCGATACGAACCACGACCTTGTCGCCGGGCTTCGCAGGACCGATCATATCCGAGGGGATGAAAATATCCCGGTCCACGCTCCTGTTGTCGGGAACGACGTAATACAAGCGGCCGGTTTTTTTCAGGACACCGATTGCCGTGCTCTCACCGCGCTCCACGATCTCGACGACTTCGCCTTCCTCACGGCGTCCCCGGCGCTCGGCATAGAGCGCAACCTTGACCCGGTCTCCCTGGAGAGCGGTATGGATGGAACGACGCGGGATGTATATCTCGCGGTCGGGATCGTCATCACAGCGCACCACGCCGAAACCGGAGCGTGTAATCTCCAGGATGCCGGTCACGGTGTTTTTCTTCGGCATCCGCCAGCGTCCGCCCTTGATCCGCTCGATGGCACCTTCACGCTGGAGCTCCTGGAGCGCCTCACGCAGTTCACCGTACTTTGGTCCTTTCTTCGGTATGCCCAGTTTACGGGCGATTTCCTTGGTAGAAAACGCCTGTTTGTGAAGCTTCCCGAACAATTCCAAAACAGTGTCCGAATATGTCGTCATGTCGTTATCCTCATAAATTTTGGAAGCAATCGCACCGGGATCAAAATGATATCCTGTACAACAGCTTCGCTTCGTATGTCAGGTTTTCCGCCTGGCCGGTCGTCGACGCGCTTTCTATTATATTCGTCGTTACTTTTCTCGATAACTCCAGGATAATGTTGCCAACGGGGAACCAACCGAACATCTGGTTCAGCGGCAGCTCGATAATGATATCGCCGCTTCCGAGATTGTTGATTTTCCCATCGAACGTGAGGACCGCTTTGCCGATTTCGCTTGTCAGTTTTATCCGGCTTTCCTCGCCACCCAAATTCGAGAATTCCACACGTTGCACGATATCCCGGAGACCGGTCTTGCCGAGGAATTCCGACATTGCCGTGGAAAGCATGGAAGAGACAACCGTGTTGGTGAGGTCGCTCGCGCTTTGCAACAGATTCGATTTGTCTTGCGACGTCAATTCATCAGTGAACCGCCCGGTAATAATGACCGAGATCGCGTTCGATTCCGTGTTCAGGGCCGGTTCCACGCGGGGGCCGTTCTTGGCATCCCAACGCAGGTCCCATGACGGGCGCGGTTTATTCCTGTCGCCCGTAATACGCAGAATGACGTACAGGCGCCGCGTTTCCCCGTTGGAATTCGTTTGCCCCGGATGGTACCGGGTGTGGTACACGGAATACACGGCGGTCAAATCCAGTTCGGGGTTCGTTGGATCGCCGATAAAGCGCAACTTGCCGCTGGTCGTAAATTGTTTGCCGAGAAACAGGTAGTACGAATTGCCCGTTAATGTTACTTCGCCTTCGAACTTCGCTTTCCCCCCCCAATTGCTTACCACGAGCTTGTCCACGGTGAGCTGCGCGCTCAGTTCTTCCTGTTGCAACGTGCTGAACGGCATGGTAAGGCGAATGGGAGATTTCGTGGAAAATGTCAGGTTATAATTCAAACCGTCAACAAGACTCCGGCCTCTTTTTTTCGATTCAATGATCGTCCTGGATTCACCAAGGCGCCGTACACGGGCCAGCCGCCTGCCCTCGGAAAGAGACGTCACCCTTCGCTGTGTCGTGTCATCCACAAGTGAATAAATGATATCATTCTCCGCGTGCAATTCGCTCGCGCTCTTTTCCGTCGGCATCTGCAACTTGCCTTCGAGCACCACGAGATCCCCGTAAAGGATGGAATGGGTAAACCGGCCTTTGTAATTCAACCCCCCCGGTCCGGTGGCAACGTACAACTGGCCGTAGAGGCTTTTGAACGACTGACGTGAATAACGATCCAGGATCTTCAATTGACCGTTCAACTGGAATTGAAAATCCCCCAGCGCAAAGTCGGCAAATCCGAGTTCGCCCGTGGCCCGTATCACGCCTTGTTTCCACACACCGGGGTCATTCCGCAACTCCAATTCCTTGATGAGAATCTTGTCCCGGCCCGGCGCGACCGCAAGTTTGATCAGGTACCGCATGCGGTTGATTCCAAGGATTCCGTCCCCGTCGTCGATGCGCAGTTCGCCCGCGTACTGTGGATGCTGCGTGGATCCCGATATGGTAATATCGGCGTTGGCCGTTC
>JAADGX010000313.1 GCA_013152135.1 Chlorobiota bacterium | reverse complement strand
TGCAATCCCGCATCCGAAAAATCGGTGGTGGAATATCCGCCGTACTTTCGACCCGCACGAATCGAGATATTCAAAACAGCGGTCGAGGTTCTGAATGACGTCGAAACCTGTCCGCGGGCAAAACGGACGATCGTTTCGTTCATCTCCTGGTATGTCAACAAGATATCGTCGCCTTGAGCGAAACGCAGCGCTCTCTCCAGCAGATCGCGGCTTTTTTCGACATTCGTTTTCAAGATTGCTGCTCCAGGTTCCGAACGGGAACTTTTATGAACAAGGCCGCCGGAGATCGCACCGTATTGGGAAGTGTCTGCGCGTCATCTCCCACCGTCTTGTGCAACGATCCTCCCGCGTGGTTCGTTTTCGCGCTTCCCACGGAAACGCATGACGCCCAGAAATCGGCGACTCGCTGCATGTAGGAAAATCCCCGCAGCGTCTTGGTGATCTTGCCGTGCTCGATAAGGTACCCGATTTCACCACGGGTTTCGAAGGAAGATCGATCGTGATGATGGCGCATGTTTGCGGCGCCGTGGATAAGGATGCCCTTGTTTATTCCTGAAACCATGCGCTCGATCGTATTCTCCTCCGATCCATGTTGCAGAACGAGGTTCGATAGCGTAGGGATGGGCGCGTTCCTCCATCCGTCCGCCCGAAAAGGATATACCGGTGTTTCCGGGAACGCATGAACGCCGGGTTTCGGGAACTGTTCAATTTTTCCGTTCTCGATAAAGACGTGAGATTTGATTTTCCGTCCAAGGTCATCGATGCTTCCCGGTGCCAGACCGTTCTCGAGCCCGGGTTCCGAACGCAGTGTGATATCCTTTGATAAAGCAGGAGGGCTGCCTGTAAACGAGGACCTCCGAAATATGGAAGGCGGCGAGAACTCCGAGAGGGAATACAATACCTGGGGCGAAAGATGGTACCCAAGTGTTTCGTCGATAACGCGCCACAGGTGCTCGCCGGCGAGCACCAGGTCGTATCTAGCTGTGTCAGGAGCCTCGGAGTCGAGGAGCTTTTCAAGGTCGCGCACCGCCCGGTCGACCATCTGAGAGAAGTCCATCGATTCAACGTATTCAAATCCCGCACGTACGGGGCTTGTATCCGAACGCCTGCTCATGATTTGCTTCGTCTTCTTGCGGTCTATTGCGGATACAGCGAAATTCGGATAGACCATCCATCGTGTGTCGTTGAAATCCAGTCCGTTGCTATTGATGATCCTCACGGTTTCCCGTTGGAGGAAAAGGTTGGAAACCACGAACTCGACCTTTTTATGTTCCCGTGCCAGTTCGTTGATTTTCAGGAGGAGCGCTTTCTTGTTTTTCCACGCCGCTGTTATTGGGTCTTCTCCGACCGGTTTTGCCTTGTGATGCCCGCTGGCCAGGTCCGACGTCAATGGGATCGTGCGAAAAGGATAGGCTTCATTCGCTTTGGCCATGGACAGCGCAATACCCACCGCAGCCTCCTCGTCGAGGTCCGAGGATTCGGTAAATCCGTAATAGCCGATTCCTTTGCCGGTGGAGAGAACGAGATGGTATCCCGCGTCGTGATACGATACGTGTGATGTGATGGAGTCGTTTTGCGCCTGGAGGCTTTCAAAATCCTTGACGACTTTGCGCACCACGGCATATTCCGCTCCTGATTTGCGCGCTGCTTCGAGCAACCGCAGTTCGCGGTTCCCAGGGGTGCGACGGGGGAGAGCCTCCGCCGGCAGGAGTATCCCCGTCGAAATTCCCGCACAGACAGTTGATATGAATTCTCGTCGTTTCATAGGTTTCAGCTCGCGTTCAACGAGCTCCTAAAGGTACGTGAAAAACAAGAGGCGAATCAATCCTTGGAGATGTCCCTTTTGTTTGATCCGTCCTTCCCGTTATCTTGGCATCATGACATCGGCGGTGAAGCTCATCATATCAGGTCTGGTGCAGGGGGTCGGCTTTCGGTACTTTGCGTATCGCCATGCGACCGCCCTGGGACTGACGGGCTATGTCAAGAACCTTTACAGCGGTGAAGTCGAGATCGTGGTACAAGGAGAGGAAGGAGCGGTTCAGGCATTCATCTCTGAGATGCGGATCGGGCCGCGTTCCGCGCATGTCAAGGGCATCAAGATCACGCCTGTAACATTCGATCCATCACTTACATCATTCGAGGTGCGCTATTGATACCCGTTCGTATCGGCTATGGTTATGACGTCCATCGCTTGCAAAGTGGGGGAGTTCTTAAACTCGGCGGAATCGTTGTCAGCCGGGATGTGAGTCCGGTTGCGCACTCGGACGGAGACGTTCTCCTGCACGCCATTGCCGACGCATTGCTTGGAGCCGCCGCGCTGGGCGATATCGGTATGCATTTTCCTGACGACGACGAGCGATACCGTGGGATTGACAGCGGGGAATTGCTCGTGAGAGTCGTCGAGATGCTAAAAGAAGCAGGCTACCGGCCGGGAAATGTCGATGCGACGGTTGTATTGGAAAAACCGAAGCTTCGCCCTTTTATCAACACCATGCGGGAACGCGTTGCGGCTATTCTCGCCGTGGAACCGTCGTTCGTGTCGATCAAAGCCACGACGAGCGAAAAGATGGGGTTCGTTGGAAGTGGCGAAGGTATTGCCGCCCACGCCGTGGCACTGATTACGGTTGACAATGCCGGGGCTTGAAGACATCATTCAATACATGACGCATGTCGATCCGGGCATTGTGTACCTCGCGATTTTCGCCGTCGCTTTTATCGAGAACATATTCCCCCCGTTTCCCAGCGACGTATTGGCCGTTTTCGCGGGGTCCCTCGTAGCATTGGGACAGGGGGACGCGGTTCTTGCCTGCGCGCTGGGTACGGGTGGCAGCACCCTGGGATTTCTTGCCATGTACTACATAGGCTTTCAGTTCGGGGAGAGGATACTCGAGAAAGGCCGGATCCCTTTCATCCCGGTGGAACTGGTCGAGAAAGTCGAACACTGGTTCCGTAAATACGGATACTGGGTTATCGCCGCCAACAGGTTTATGGCCGGCACCAGGGCTGTCGTATCATTCTTTGCCGGTCTATCCGAGATGAACGTTCTGAAGACGGCAATTCTCTCAGCCGTAAGTTCGGCGCTATGGTATTCGATTCTCATTTATGCTGGATTCGTGTTGGGGGAAAACTGGCGGGAGATCGGTGATTATCTGCAAACGTACAGCCTCGTTGTTACAATCGTCATTACCGTCTTGATCTTGTTATTCATTGTAAGGCAGCTTATCAAGAAGAGAAAAGCAGGGTAAGCCAATCCGGTGCCCGAAATGGTAAATACCTCTCTCACTAAATCATGTAAGTTCTTGTGATTGAATGGCTCTACCACCTGGATATAAACTTCTTTCGCCTTGGAAACGAAGCGCTGGCAAACCCTGTTTTCGATGTGGTGATGCCATTCATTACCAACGTACGGCATTGGTACGTCATCTATATCGCCGGTATCATTTTGCTGTTGGTATATGGAGGCAAGCGGGGCCGCTGGGCGGTGTTGTTTGCAATCATAACCATTGTAATATCGGACCAGTTGAGCAGTTTCGTTCTCAAACCGATGATTGGCCGCTTGCGTCCTTGTCACGCGCTTGATCACGTTCGTCTCCTCGTGGGATGCGGCGGAGGTTTTTCCTTTCCCTCGTCGCACGCGGTGAATAACTTTGCCATCGCGCTGTTCTTCGGAAGTGTTTACCGGAAAGCCATGCCATACCTGCTGTTAATCGCTTTCATTATTGCCTATTCCAGGGTGTACGTCGGTGTGCACTATTTTTCCGATGTCATTGCCGGAGCGTTTGTCGGGGCGGGAATCGGGTATCTCGTGTATCTGCTGTATAAACGGATGATTCTTTCACCAACCACGGATAATACCTCCTCATGAATCAGCTCTCGAGAAAATACCTGGTCGGACTGGCTGTCATGTCCGGTTTGTTGCTGGCCGCATCGTTTCCACCTGTCCCGACCGGTATCACCGCGTTTCTTGGGCTTGTTCCGTTTCTGTTCCTGGTGGAAAACATGCGCTCGACCTGGCAAGCGTTTCGCTACTCGTACCTGACCTTCCTCGTCTTCAACATTTTTACCATTTACTGGGTTACGGGGTACGACATGGGCAGGGACCCGTGGCTTTTTGCCGCAGGCGTCGCCGTCATACTCGTTCATCCCTTGCTTTTTACTATCCCCGGAGTACTGTATTACAGGGTTTTCAGGCACCTGGGACAGGTTGTCGCGTTGGCGACTTTTCCCTTCATCTGGACGGCGTACGAATGGCTTGCCCAGTTGCCGTCCTTGTCTTTTCCCTGGCTGGTATTGGCGAATTCCCAGACCTATGATATCGACCGCATTCAATTCATCCAATACACCGGCGCGTTCGGGGCGTCATTCTGGATCGTTGGTGTCAACATCCTCGTCTATGTCTTGATTATAAAGATGGGACTTAAGCACTGGGATTTCAGGAACCCGAAATTTTACATGGTCGCCGCCGCGCTTGTTTTATCGGTACTGCTCCCCGCGCTTCATGGCCGGTATGTGCTCAACCAGAAGTCGTATCATGCGACTGTTAACGTTGGCATTATACAACCGAACATAGATCCATACGAAAAATGGTCCAGCGAACCGGGAGCTCGCATGAAGCTGTTGCGAACGTTGTTAAATGCTTATGAATCACTCGGCAAGCGAAAAGACCTGGATCTCGTACTTCTGCCCGAAACCGCCATTCCTTTTTACATTCTCGAACAAGCCTACCTTCCTCAAAAACAACTTTTGCAGGAAACCGTAAATCGTGTCGGCGTACCGCTGTTGACGGGATTTCCTGATATTCAATATTTCACCGAGGATGAAGCTCCTCCGGGGGCCAGGAAATTGCCGGGTGACAGTGGCCTCCGATACGAATCATACAACTCCTCAATGCTCGTGCTGCCATTTTCGCCCCAGGTGCAGGTGTACCATAAAATGAAACTCACGCCGATGAGCGAGCGGGTGCCTTTCATCGAGATTTTCCCATTCCTGGCCGATGCGCTGTCGTGGGGCGTCGGCATCAGCAACTGGGGAGTGGGGAAAGACACCACCGTGTTCACGCTGCCCGGAAAGGATTACGGCCG
>JAADGX010000284.1:1088-6172 GCA_013152135.1 Chlorobiota bacterium | reverse complement strand
GACGGTGCCATATGTCACTGAGAGCTTGTTGTACGACCATTCCTTTTGCCACTTCAGGTAGACCGCGCTGGCCGCTGCGCCCGCAAACAAGTATCCCGAAAAGGGGAAGATCGGAAAGAACGAGTTGTCGGCCAGGGAGAAATAGCCTCGAAGCCATCGAGGGAGGTCCTGTACCCACGATGCCTCGTGGACGAAAGGTGCGCCGACGGAAAAGAAAAGGGCCAGCAAAGATGCGGTGACCAGTATCTGGGTGAGGGTTCGTGTAAACAGGAACATCATTAGCAGCAGCAACAACGCGACGGCCATCGACCGAAGGATATCGACACGGAAGAAGATATCCCACTGGTGTTCCGACGCGTGAGCAAGGGCGCTCAACGAAGGAGCGGGCGCGTGCATTGCCGCTCCGAGCATGAACAGCAGGAGGAGCCATCGCAACCTTTTAAGCAAGAGCGTAAACGGCATTCTGCCGTTCACGGACTTCCGCGTGGTCGCGATGACGTACGCGAACCCGGACCCGAAAAGGAAAATGGGAGCCGTGATGCCTCGAAAATGATTCCACATTTGAATTACGACACTGTCCGCCGGGAGAAGCGACATGTTGAACAAAGCGTCCACGGAGTGCCCCTGGATCATCATGAACACAGCCACGGCGCGCATGACATCGAGGAGAACGAATCGACCGTTCTGTTGTTGAATTACGCTTTGCATAAAGGCGAACCTAAAAATCGGGAGTTTCTCATCGCGTCATTGCATTGCCCGGATGAAAACCGGTCGTCAATGATAATCAGGGGTTTGTACTTGCAGGCTGTGGATAATAGAGCCACTCCGGGTGATCGCTGTTTCGATCCCGGCGGTACCACGATCCACCGTGAAGCATGAGCTTCCCGGGATCAAGAGACGCGGCGCCTTGTAACATTTGTTCTCGTGCTTTGCTGCTGGCCAACTCCTCGGCCAGTCCCTTGTCACGAGTAAAAACAAGTTCAACGGTTTCATACGATTCCAGGTATTGCCGTGAGAGAGAATCGGCTGCCGAGCGGAGATCGCTTTCCGATTCGTTCCCGTGAATGACGAACACCTGGAACGTGTAATTAAACGGTTCGATGTTCCAGCCGCCATATCGCTCGAGCTCCCCGGAATCGGATCCGCAGGCAAGCAGTAAGAGCGGGAGAACCACCAATGAAAGCCTGCAGGCGATGTTTCGCTCTCGCGGATGCGCGGTATGACGCATCCGGTTGCCTGTGACGCCGGGAATCCGCCTACTCATGATTGGAATTCTCCCCGTTTCAGTTTAGAATAGTAATATCGTTCATCGCATTGGAGGCTTTTCATGAAACCATATCTGCTGTTATCAATCGCTGTTTGTATTCTTTCAGGTTGCGCCGGTTCGGGACGTGTCCTGACGGATGTCTTCCAGGTCAGAACCGTGGCCCCGAACGATCCCCTGGCGATTCCGGTTGAATCCCAGTCGGGTGAGATCATCAAAGTAGGGGATGTCATTCTTTCCGAGCGCAGTATCGCGAGCACGGTGGTCATGGATGGCGCGGAAGGGCTGTACGACCTCGTACTCCGGTTGAAAGATGCGGATAACATCCGATGGAAACAATACACCCGCCGCAACAAGGGGTCGAACGTTGCCATCATTCTCGACGGCAAGGTCTGGAGTTTATACCCTGTACGCCGGGAAATGGCGGAAGGGAAGCTGACACTGGAGGGTGTTTCCAGCGACAGGGAATACCTTGACAGGTTGGGACAGCGGATCATCCAGCGCTCCCGTCAATGATGCCATTCCGGAAACGTTCATCGCAAAAGAACATGTGAAAAGAGGAAACCCGGCTGCACGCAACCGGGCTTCTTCGTGGAGCTGATCGGGATCGAACCGACGACCTCTTGAATGCCATTCAAGCGCTCTCCCAACTGAGCTACAGCCCCATACGTCTTAGCAAATATAGAACCCCCGCCGCGTAAAATCAACTCCGTAATGCGTTCCGTCCGCGGCAGCGTCGTTGCGAAAGAGGGTATCCCGTAACCAGAGGTAACGGGTGTGACCGTTCATTGGGCTTCGTTTTCCCTGGCCAGTGTAAAGTAATCCCGCCGTTCCTGGACGATGATGTTGAGCACACCCGCGCGCACCAGGCGTACGAGCAGGCGCGAAGCCCGGCGCTCGGAAATGTTGGTCAGTTCGGCGAATTCCTTGACCGTGATGCGGTCGCGAGTCTCAAACCAGCGGAAAAGCCGTGTTTCCGCCTCCCCGATGATGAGCCGAACAGGCGGAAGCTTGCCGGAACGGTGTTTGAGTACCTTTATTGTTTCCTTGCTGGCGGCCACGCTGGAGGAGCCGACGCGGATGTAGGCTTTGTCTTCGCCCGCGTTGTTGAGGACGAAGTGCGGCTTCTCCCGGCTTTCCTGGATTTCCGCGACGATGATATCCAAGCCGGAGATATTGAATATGGAAAATTCGGCCCGGAGCGGCGGATCGATGAGTTCACGGGCGGCGATGGTGAGGTAATCAATTTCTTCCTTTTCGCTCTCGACGCCGACGATGGTTTTGTCGTCATCCACGCCGAGGATGAGAACGCCGCCGTTGGTGTTTGCGAAAGCGCTCATCTCCCGAGCGATCTTGCCGGGTGACACGGCGAAGCGCTTGAACTCGATGGTGAGCCCTTCTCCTTCCTCGATGCAATCCATGAGCCGGTGAAAATTCATGGTGCTATAATATACGCAATATCCTTCGTGCCCGCCTCCGTACCCATGACGACCCGTCGTTGGGGTGGTGGCGTATGGGACTGGGAATACAGGCCACGAGCCGGGCCGCTTCCGAACGGGTCAGCCGGGAAGCGCTCTTACCGAAATAAACGTGCGCCGCTTCCTCCACGCCGAAAATCCCGTCACCAAGCTCGATGACGTTTAAGTACAACTCCAGGATGCGTTTCTTGGACAGGATCTTTTCCATGCGCATGGCGGTGATGATTTCCTCTGCTTTGCGAAAGTAAGAACGGTCGAGACGAAAAAAGAGATTCTTGGCAAGCTGCATGGTGATCGTGCTTCCTCCGAAACGTATCCGGTCGGATTTCACGTTCAAATTCCAGGCCCGTTCCATTGCTTTCCAGTCGACTCCTCCGTGGCGGTAAAAATTCCGGTCCTCGGCGATGAGGACGGCCCTGCGAACGTGCCGGGATATCTGTTCGAGCGGAACGAATCTCTGCCTGATGTCGAGTGTCCCTCGGGATTCTTCCACGCGTTGCGCCATCACCGACGTCCAGGGAGGATTGATCCATTTGAGAGCATAGATGGAAAACAGGGGCAGGTTGATGTATTCCAGGAACAACAGTGACAAGGCGGTCCAGAAGACGAATTCCCCCAACTTGCTGATCGGGTTCCGCCGAACGTTCTTCGTAGCGGGCTCGGCGCATGATGGATGGAGGGAATCAGGGAATGATGTTTCTTCGTGCATGTGGGGCGAGATCAGGGAGAAGGTTTGTATCTTACTAGTGGCAAACAATCATTGCCGGGTAAGATAGCCATCTATGCCAATCCTCTGCAATTACTATATAACGTACCGCTGTAATGCCGCCTGCGACTTCTGTCATTTTGGAGACGCGTCGAACGTAGAGAACGTCGATCAAGCGAACCCCGAAGAGGTGTTGCGCAACCTGGAAGCTTTGAGCCGGATGGGTGTGAAGTTCATCGATTTCACGGGCGGCGAACCTCTGCTTCACCCCGATCTCCCCGAATTCCTCCGGGAAGCCAGGCGGTACGGCATGAAAACCAGCATCACCACGAATTGCCTGCTCTATCCGAAGTTAGCGGAAGCGATCCGGGGTCAGGTGGATTTGCTGCACTTTTCGCTGGATTCTTCCGTCGCGGAGCAGCACGACAGGATGCGGGGCGTGCGCTGTTTCGACAAGGTTATGGAGAGCATCCGGATTGCCGGGGAATTGAATGAAAGGCCGGATATCCTTTTCACAGTAAGCGATCTGAACGGCGACGAACTTGGTCCCGTTTACGAAATCGCCAGGCGCCACGGCCTGATACTGATCTTGAATCCCATCTTCGAATATTTTCGTGCGGAGTCGCTGTCGGCTGAGACACTGGACTTGATCGAGGAATACGGCCGCAAACCAATGGTTTACGTGAACCCGTCATTCATCACGTTGCGGCGGCTGGGAGGAAATAATCCGCGAAAACCTTTGTGCAGGGCCGTGTCCAGGGTTGTCGTTCTTTCACCGCAAAACGAGATCCTGCTTCCGTGTTATCATTTCAGGCAAGAGCAAATCCCGGTTGGCGACGACCTCGTTGCAGCGTATCAAAGCGAAAGGGTTGCCTGGCACAGGCTGCACGAAGGCAGGCACGACTTCTGCGAGGGATGCGCGATCAACTGTTATTTTGAACCGTCGTTCGCGTTTCCCACGAACCGGTTCGGCCTGGCCGCCGTTCCCTCCAAACTCCGTTACGGTTTCAATAAGTACATACGGCCGCGGTTGAAACGTTAAATGATCCATGTTCTTGGAACATCCCGTCTTTTTATTACGTCAATACATGATTATGCATAGCAAGCAGAGACGGAAGGAAAGTAGAGGCATTCTTGCCTTGCGAATATGATACCATAGGTAATATGTTAGTACTTTGATGTTTTTCAGACGGAGTGGAAGAGAAGCTGGGGACCGGGAAACATCCGCGTAGAAACAAACAGAGCTTTTTTCATACATCGGAGGAATTCATGTCGGTTGATATTCAGGAACTGAACGCGAGAATCGAACGTGACAGCGCGTTTCTGGACGTACTCCAGATGGAAATCAGCAAAGTGATTGTCGGTCAGAAAGCCATGCTGGAACGGCTTTTGATCGGGCTGATCGCCGACGGCCACATCCTGCTGGAGGGCGTTCCCGGCCTGGCAAAAACCACGGCCATCAAGACCCTGGCCGCCTCGATCAATGCTTCATTCCATCGTATCCAGTTCACTCCCGACCTGCTCCCGGCCGACCTGGTCGGCACCATGATTTACAACCAGAAGACCGGTGAATTCCAGACAAAGAAAGGACCGATCTTTGCGAACTTCATTCTGGCCGACGAGATTAACCGGTCGC
>JAADGX010000284.1:0-1063 GCA_013152135.1 Chlorobiota bacterium | reverse complement strand
AGGCGATGCAGGAACACCAGGTGACTCTCGGTGAACACACGTATCCGCTTCCGGACCCGTTCCTCGTCATGGCGACACAGAACCCCATCGAGCAGGAAGGGACCTACCCGTTGCCCGAGGCCCAGGTGGACCGTTTCATGTTGAAGGTGGTCATCGACTATCCCGAGCGCGAGGAGGAGCGGAAGATCATGCGTCAGAACATTGCGTTCGAGCAACCCACGGCCAGCGGTGTGGTCAATCCCGAACAGATTCTGAAGGCGCGCAAGTTGTTCCGCGAAGTGTACATGGACGAGAAAATCGAATCCTACATCCTGGATATCGTGGAAGCAACGCGTAATCCCAAGTCGGTGGGTTTGGAAAGACTTTCTTCCCTTATCAACTACGGCGGTTCACCACGCGCTTCCATCTACCTCGCCCTTGCGAGCAAGGCGTACGCTTTTATCAAGCGTCGCGGTTTTGTCATACCGGAAGACGTTCGGGCCGTTTGTTTCGATGTATTGCGCCACCGTGTGGTCGTAACGTACGAAGCGGAAGCCGAGGAAATCACATCCGAAATTATCATCGAGGACATCCTGAATAACGTTGAAGTGCCTTGATGATCGGCGTATCAGTCCCGTTCATATTATCATCGCATAGGCAATGTCGGCACAACAGATAGATACCAGGGAGATTCTCCGCAAGGTTCGTCGTATCGAGCTGCACACACGGGGCCTCGTAAACCAGGTCTTTTCCGGCGAGTACCACAGTGTGTTCAAGGGCCGGGGCATGGAATTTACCGAGGTGCGGGAATACCAGTTCGGCGACGACATCAGGACCATCGACTGGAACGTCTCGGCGCGTTTTAATCACCCGTACGTCAAGGTCTTCGAGGAAGAGCGGGAACTGGTCGTCATGTTCCTCGTGGATCTCAGCCATTCACAGGCGTTCGGCAGCACGGAGCAGTTCAAGAAGGAGGTCGCGGCGGAATTGTGCGCGGTCCTGGCGTTCAGCGCGATGAAAAACAACGACAAGGTGGGGGTCATTCTCTTCACCGATCGCATCGAGAAATTCATCCCTCCAAAGA
>JAADGX010000091.1 GCA_013152135.1 Chlorobiota bacterium | reverse complement strand
GATGCCCACCCCGACGTTCACCATGCCATGCCGCTTTGGAAACATCCACAGGTAACCCTGCGGAGCCCACCGCGAGCCGAAATGAAACTCGCAGGCGTCTTCCTCCATGTGAACGCCGGCAAGCGTCATCTGGGCGCAGCATTCCATGTCGCGGAAATCCGTGGTGGTGTCGATCCCCGCCCATTTCCCCACGCGGGATTCCACCCCGTCCGCGCCCACGACAACGGCACACCGCACTTTACGGGGGATTCCTTTCCAGGTGTAGGTAACACCGACAATGCGTTCCCGTCCGTTCACGGATTCCTTCCAGAGGCCGTTCACGTACGCCTTGGTCACCACGTCCGCACCCGCCTCGACCGCGGCCATGGCCAGGTCGTAGTCGAACACGCGGCGTTCCAGCACGTACCCCGTTCCCCCGATGTCGGGTTCCACGACGGTGCCGTCGGGAGCGACGAGGCGAAACCGGTTGATGGTGGCGGCAATCCACTCCGGACGGATTTCGATGACGTCATTAAAGCCGTCCTTGCCCACGGCCTCGCCGCAACGCACCGGCATCCCGATGTCGCGATCCTTTTCCATCAACAGGACACTGCAGCCGCCGCGGGCCGCGTACATCGCCGTGATCGAGCCGGCCGGTCCGGCTCCAACCACGATGACGTCGTACTTGTCTTTCATGCCGCGGCGCGCTCTTTTCGCGGGGGTTTATTGAACACCAGGACGTCGAACGGGCACGACCACACGCACTTCGCGCAGTTCGTGCAGCGTGATTCGATAATCTCGATATGCGCCTCCTCCAGTTCGATGGCATCCTCGGGGCATACGCCCACGCAACATCCGCAGAAGTCGCACATGTTGGGCTTGATCTCAATCAAAAGCATGGAAGTTCCTTTCTCATAATTCCAGTACACAGAATAAGAAAATCTCCCGAACGGCCAAAGACGCGCCGGGCGATGGAACACGAAGACAAACCTCTGTAACCACGGTTCCTCGTATGATGTGGGAGGAATTCATCCTTGTATCTTGTCACCCGAATCGGTAAGTTTTTTGGAATGAAAACTCGCGACGACGCCCTGGCATTGCTTCATGAATACACCGCTTCCGAGAGCCTGCGCAAGCACGCCTATGCCGTGGAAGCGGCCATGCGGGAATACGCGCGGAAGTTCGGCGAGGACGAGGAACTGTGGGGAATCGTCGGTCTGATCCACGATTTCGACTACGAAAAGCACCCCACGTCGGAGGAACACCCGATGGCGGGCGCCGCCATCCTCGCAGAGAGGGGCTATCCCGAACACGTACGACGCGCCGTGCTGTCACACGCCGATCATTCCGGCGTCACGAGGGAGAGTCGCATGGAAAAAACGCTCTACGCCTGCGACGAACTCTGTGGCTTCATCACCGCAGTCGCTCTCGTACGCCCCAGCCGCCAAATCGCGGATGTCAAGGTGAAGTCGGTGAAAAAGAAAATGAAGGACAAGGCGTTCGCGCGCGCGGTACGCAGGGAAGACATCGTGCGGGGAGCGGAGGAACTTGGCGTGCCGCTTGACGAGCATATCGCGACCTGCATCGCGGCCATGCAAGGCGTCAGCGACGCCCTGGGATTGTAACACCAAATCAGGAATACATTGAAAAGCTCATGTGTGGTATAGTTGGATACATCGGAAAACAATCAGCCGTCCCCATCCTGATCAACGGGTTGAAACGGCTGGAATACCGCGGGTACGACTCGGCCGGCATCGCCGTGTTGAAGGACTCGAAGATCAAGGTAATCAAACGGGCGGGAAAAGTCGTGGACCTGGAGAACCTCGTCGCGCTGAACAACCTGGACAGCAGCATCGGCATCGGTCACACGCGCTGGGCCACGCACGGCGAGCCGAACGACGTCAACGCCCATCCCCATCTTGACCAGACCGCGTCCCTGGCCCTCATCCATAACGGAATTATCGACAACTACTCCGTCATTCGGAAAAAACTGGAAGCCCAGGGGTACCGGTTCCAGTCGGAGACCGACACCGAGTCGCTGGTGCAGCTCATCTCCGCGTTCATGGAAATCACGCACGACTTCGTCAAGGCGGTGCAACTGGCGTTGAGCGAGGTGGACGGAACCTACGGCCTGGTCGTGATAAACAAGGAGCAACCGGACATGCTGGTCGCAGCCAGGCTGGGAAGCCCGCTGGTCATCGGCGTAGGCGACGACGAGTACTTCGTGGCGTCCGACGCCTCCGCCATCGTGGGACACACGCGGCAGGTGGTGTACCTCGACGAAGGGGAAATCGCCATCATCACCAGGGGCGGGTACGAAATCAAGACGATCGCCAACGAGCCGGTCACACGGCAGGTAGAGCAGATTACGTTCGACCTCGAACAGATCGAGAAGGGCGGGTACGATCATTTCATGCTGAAGGAAATCTTCAACCAGCCCCAGACGATTCTCGATTCCATGCGTGGCCGCCTGTTGCCGGACAAGGGTTCCGCGCGCCTGGGCGGCCTGCGCGAAGTCGTGCACATTCTCAACAACGCCAACCGGATCATCATCACCGCCTGCGGCACTTCCTGGCACGCGGGCCTGGTGGGCGAGTACATGCTGGAGCATTACGCCCGCATCCCGGTGGAAGTGGAATACGCCTCGGAATTCAGGTACCGCAATCCCATCATTACCGAGAACGACGTTATCATCGCCATCAGCCAGAGCGGTGAGACCGCCGACACCCTGGCCGCCCTGCGGGAGGCCAAGAACCGCGGCGCAACCGTCATCGGCATCTGCAACGTGGTGGGAAGCACGATCGCACGGGAGACACACGCCGGCGTGTTCATCCACGCCGGACCGGAGATCGGCGTGGCGTCCACGAAGGCTTTCACGTCGCAACTGGTGGTGCTGAGCCTTATCACGCTCATGCTGGCCCGGAACCGGGGATTCCTTTCCAGGGAGGACGGAGAGAAGGTCGTCAAGGAAATGCTGGCTTTGCCGGACAAGGTGCAGGAAATCCTCCAGCTCGCCGACGAGATCGAACGCATAGCCGATGAGTTCAAGGATTGTGACAACGCGCTGTACCTCGGTCGCACGTACCAGTTCCCCGTCGCGCTCGAGGGCGCCCTCAAGCTCAAGGAAATCTCGTACATCCACGCCGAGGGCTATCCCGCCGCGGAGATGAAGCATGGGCCCATCGCTCTCATCGACAAAAACATGCCGGTGGTCGTCATCGCGCCACAAAACGGCATCCACGAAAAGGTGGTCAGCAACATCCAGGAAGTCCTCGCCCGCAAGGGACGCGTCATCGCCGTCTGCAACCACCAGGATCCCATCATCCACGAGCTGGCCGAGACGTGCATCAACATCCCGCGCACCATGGATTTCCTCTCCCCCATCCTCTCCATCATCCCCCTGCAACTCCTGGCGTACTACATCGCGGTCAAGAGAGGGTGCAACGTGGACCAGCCGAGAAACCTGGCCAAGAGCGTAACGGTCGAGTGACGGACACACAGCCATGGATCAAAGCGAGACGATAGCGACCACTGGCGAAGTCGACCTCCTTCCCGAAGAGCTGAACGAGGAAATACTCCGCCTGAAGAAAGAACTGAACGCCGTCATCCTGGCGCACTACTACCAGGAATCGGAAATCCAGGACCTCGCCGACTTCATCGGGGACAGCCTCGAGCTGTCACGCAAGGCGGCGCAGACGGACGCGGACGTTATCGTCTTCGCAGGCGTTCACTTCATGGCCGAGACGGCGAAAATCCTCAGCCCCGACAAGACCGTGCTTCTTCCCGATCTCGAGGCGGGTTGCTCTCTCGCCGACAGCGCTCCGGCTGACTTGTTCCGGCAATACCGTCTCCAGCACCCGGACCACCTGAGCCTGACGTACATCAACTGCACGGCGGAGGTCAAGGCTCTCAGCGACATCATCGTCACGTCCAGCTCGGCGGAACGCATCCTGCGCGAACTGCCGGAGGATATTCCCGTGCTCTTCGCCCCGGACCGCAACCTCGGGCGGTACTTGCAACGTGTCACCGGGCGAAAAAACATGCTCTTATGGCAGGGGACCTGTCTCGTGCACGAGCAGTTCAGCGAACGCAAGATTTTCGCCCTGCGCAACGAGCATCCGGAAGCGAAACTCATCGCCCACCCCGAATGCGAGGAAGTGGTTCTCAACCAGGCCGATTTCATCGGCTCGACCAGCGCCCTGCTGAAATTCACGCAGACCGATCCCAGTCCGGCCTTCATCGTGGCCACCGAACCCGGCATCATCCACCAGATGGAAAAGGCCTCTCCGGACAAGCTTTTCATCCCGGCTCCACCGGATTCCGCCTGTGCCTGTAACGAATGCCCGTACATGAAGCTCAACACGCGCGAGAAACTCTACCTCTGCATGCGCGACCGCAAACCAGAAATCACCATGGATGAATCCCTTCGCCTGCGCGCCCTCGCACCGCTCCAGCGCATGCTCGACCTCACCTCGGATTCCTCGACGGATATCCACACACTCCTCGAGGAAATCCAACTGCCGTTTACCGGGTAACTTCATTTCCTTTTCAATCCCATGCCTGTGGGAATACTTCCTTGTCAAATTTCTCGAAGCTTTCTTTTCATCTTGCTCCCGGAATATTTTTCCATGCTTTTTCAGCTTTGTTACTGAATTCATGCAAGCGAATAGCGAACGATTGTTCTTTGCTCGTATATAAAAAACCAATATCTTTCTGTGATACTATTAGGAATCGAATCAGCGTATCGCATCCCTGAACATCGAGGTATTGACCATGAATCATCGGTTCATTTTGTTTCGGGGGAGGGCAATCAATCTTCTGCTGTTGTGCTTCGTGTTTTCCACAGGCGCCCGGGCCCAGGAACTCAATTACCTCGTTGGAGTGGACCTGGGTGGCAATATCCTCGGTAACGATTACACCATCCACCTCTACGATTACCTTGTTCGCCCAATCGGCTCCGTGTACGGCGAATACTATCTTACCAACTCGCTGGCGCTCCATGCTTCACTGGGCGCGGGAATGTTCGCGTGGGACGTGAATCAATTCAAGATCCGCACCGGCTTCGGTTACGGCCAGCTCGGAGCGATGTTCAGACTGTATGATAACCTCGATTATCCCATGCCCGGCGTGTTCGCGCGCGCGGGTATCCTGAGCAAGAAAG
>JAADGX010000264.1 GCA_013152135.1 Chlorobiota bacterium | reverse complement strand
GCGCCCGGTATGCCTCCGGTATCGTAGAAGAGCAAAAGCGCCGCGAAAGGATGTTCCTCACCTCGGGTGTGGACCTGATACGGATTCGAACGGACAAGTCTTACATTCAGCCCTTGGTAGAGTTCTTCAAGATGCGGGAGCGGAGATACTGATGCGGTTGATTCTTGTATTTGTCATCCTGTCGCTGTCGCATCCAGCGCTTGCGCAGTCCCTCGATGTTTCCGCGAAGCTGGATTCCTCGCACATACTCATCGGGGACTGGTTCACGTTGACGCTCACCGCCAAGGGGAGCGCCTCGGAGATCACGTTCCCCTCGCCCGTGGATACGCTCGGACCTTTCGAAGTTGTTGAGACGGGCGATACGAAAAAAGAAGGTGGTGTGTTAACCCGGACGTATGTTCTCACCGCTTTCGATACCGGGAGGATCCATTTGCGTGGCATTCCGGTCCAATACCGGGTTCCCGGCGATACCGGCGTAGCAGTGGCGTATTCCAACCCTGTTTCCATCCAGGTGTCGGGTGTGGAGATCGATACCACCAAGTCGTTCCGTGACATCAAGGAGGTCCTTCACGTTCCACTGACAATATGGGATTACCTGCTTTACACGGGAATCCTGTTGCTGTTGGCGCTGCTGGCCTGGCTGGTTTACCGGTGGTACCGAAGACGAAACCAGGAGGGGGAAGAGGAACACGTCGCCGAGCCCGTTCGTCCTCCGGACCTGGTCGCTTTGGAAAAACTGCGCGAGCTCCGGGAACGGCACCTGTGGGAGCACGGCCATGTAAAAGAATACCAGAGTGCTCTTTCGGAAATTCTACGCGAATACATTGAAAACCGCTTCGATATTCCCGCCCTTGAATCGACGACGGGCGAACTGCTGGATTATCTTCAGAGGCTCGGGGTGGCGCGATTCCTCCAGGATGAAGCGAGGCAGATGCTGTATGTATCCGATATGACCAAATTCGCCAAGTACAAGCCCGCGCCGGATGAGCACAGGAAGGGTCTGTCGGTGTGTCTGCATTTCGTGGAGGAAACCCGCCCGCGCGTCACGGCGGTCGAGGAGGAAACGGTTGAAATTGGCGATGCGGCAAAAGACGAAGTGAAGACCGCGGAGGAGAACAAAGATGCCTGATTTTAGCGGCACCTTCGCCAACCCGGAATTTCTATGGTTGCTCCTCCTGATTCCCGCCCTGGCAGGATGGTATTTCTACCGGGGAGAGCGGGGCCTCACGTCCATGCGGTTCCCTTCTCTGGAATTGCTCAAGGACATGCCGAAAGGCTGGCGTGTGCGCTTCCGCCACAGCCCGCTCGTTTTCCGCAGTCTTGCGCTGGCTCTGATCGTGTTCGCGCTGGCGCGTCCGCAGACGTCGTCGCAGGGAGAGAATATCTACACGGAAGGCATCGATATCACGCTGGTGCTGGACGTGTCCGGCTCCATGCTGGCCGAAGATTTTCGTCCCAATCGCGTGGAAGCGGCCAAGGAAGTCGCGGACAACTTCATCGCCGGCCGAAAGAACGACCGAATCGGCCTGGTGATTTTCGCGGGCGAGAGCTTTACACAGTGCCCGCTGACCACGGATTACGCCGTATTACGGGAGCTCCTCTCCAAGATCAAGGTGGGAATGCTCGAGGACGGTACCGCCATCGGCGAAGGGTTGGCCACGGGTGTGGACCGCATGCGCAACAGCAAGGCCAAGAGCAAGGTAATCATTCTTCTCACCGACGGTGTCAACAACCGCGGTTCCATCGACCCGGTGACCGGCGCTCAAATTGCGCAAACGTACGGCATTCGCGTGTACACGATCGGTGTGGGTTCGCGAGGAATGGCGCCCTACCCGGTCCAGACGCCGTTTGGCATCCAGTACCAGAACATGCCGGTAGAGATCGACGAAGACATGTTGAAACAGATCGCCGAATTGACGGGCGGACGGTACTTTCGTGCAACGAACAACAAGAAGCTCGAGGAAATCTACGCTTCGATCGACAAGCTGGAGAAGTCCAAGCTTGAAGTGACGGTGTTCAGAAGGTACACGGAACTGTTTGACGGGTTCGTGCTGGCGGCTTTGCTGGCCCTTCTCCTGGAGTTTCTTTCGCGCTATTTCATTTTACGCAAACTGCCTTGAGCCATGATTCGATTCGCACATCCTGAATACCTTTACCTGCTTCTCGCCGTACCGCTCCTGGCCGCGGGCGTCTGGTATGCCTTTTCTCGACGGTGGAGCGACATGCGCCGGATGGGAAGCGTTGGCACTCTGCTTCGCCTCGTGGATGGTTATAGCAGGCTGAAACCCTGGTACAAAGCGGGGCTGTTCTTACTGGCGCTTTCTTTCCTCGTCGTCGCCTACGCCGATCCCCAAGTTGGAACCAAGTACGAGGAAGTGACCCGCAAAGGAATTGACCTTATCATTGCTCTCGATGTATCCAACAGTATGCTGGCCCGGGACGTGGATCCGAACCGGCTGGAAAGCGCCAAGAGGGAAGTCATCTCTCTTATTCGCCAGTTGAAAGGAGACCGCATTGGAATCGTCGTCTTTGCCGGGGACGCCTACACCCAGTTGCCATTGACCACCGATTACAGTGCCGCCTTGATGCTCACGGATATTATCAACGTTCACCTGGTGCCGAGGCAGGGTACGGCGATTGCTTCCGCGATTCGTAAAGCCATGGATTCATTCGGAACCGACGAAGGGCACAACAAGGCGCTCATTATCATCACGGACGGGGAGAATCACGAAGAAGACCCGGTGCCGGTGGCCGAAGAAGCGGCCAAGAAGGGTATCGTTATTCACGCCATCGGGATGGGAACCGAGGAAGGGACGCCGATACCGATCATGCGCAACGGCAAGGTTGTGGGATATCGTAAAAATGCTCAGGGAGAAACCATCCTGACCCGCCTCGACGAAAAGACCTTGCGCGACATCGTCGCAGCAGCCGGGGGCAAGTACGTGAGGGCAACGAATTCACGCAACGAATTGCGCATCATCTTCAATGAAATCGAAAAGATGGAGAAGAAGGAATTCGGCACGAAGCAGTTCACCGATTTCGAGAACAGGTTCCAGTATCCCCTCGCTTTCGCGCTGTTGCTGCTCGTGGGGGAACTACTGACCTCGGAGAAACGAAACAAGTGGTTGTCACGGTTCGCTTTGTTCGGCGGAGACAAAACGGACGGAGGAACGTTATGAAGTGTGGAATAGTGATTGTAGCGTTAGTGTTTGTTTTCTCGCCCCCGGTTGTTGCACAATCCTACCGGTCACTGGTGAACGATGGGAACGAGCTGTACGAGGAGAAGCGCTATGACGATGCGATCGTCAAGTACAAGAAAGGCGCGGAGGCGGAACCGGAAAGGCGGGAAAGCTACTTCAACATGGGCAACGCGTACTACCGCAGCAACAGGCACAAGGAAGCGGTGGAAGCGTTTCAGAAAGCCATCCCGCGCGTGGTGAAAAAGAAGCAGGCCGCCGACGTATTGTACAACATCGGCGACTCGTTCCTCGACATGGCGGAAAAAGCCGAGAAGACCGCGCAGGCCGATCCCAAGGCGGGAGAAATGATTATGCAGGGGTACCAGAATGCCATCAAGGCGTTCAAGGAAACCTTGAAGCTCGATCCGAAGAATGAAGATGCGCGGTATAACTTGATGTACGCAAAGAAGAAACTCGAGGATTTCAAGAAAAAGTCGCAGTCCAAGAAGAATCAGAAACAAAAGCAAAAGAAGAAACAGGATCAGAAACAAGACAAACAGCAGGATCAGAAACAGGACAAGCAGCAGGACAAGAAGCAAAAGCAGCAGCAGAAACAACAGAAACAAAAGCAGCAGCGCAAGCAGCAGAAAATGTCGAAAGAACAGGCGGAGCAAATCCTGAACGCGCTGCGGAATGACGAGAAAGAGTTGCAAAAGAAGTTGCGAAAAGTCAAAGCCCGGCGTGTGCCGATTGAAAAGGATTGGTAAATCATGTTCACGCGAGCGTCCATCGCATTTCTGTTGATCTTCGCACTCGAGGTTGCAGCCCAGCAGCCCACCTTCACCCTCACCGTTGATCGCGCCGAGGTCGCCCTCGGGCAGCAATTTGCGGTTACATACACGTTCTCAGGCGGCAATCCCAACAAGCTTTCGAATTTTCGCCAACCTGACCTGAACAAGGATTTCCTGGTCAGGTCGGGCCCGAACCAATCGTCCAACATCCAGATTATCAACGGGAAGATGTCGGCAACACTGGCGTTCACGTTCTTCGTGGAGCCGAGAAAGGTCGGCACGTTCACGGTTCCGGCGGCATCCATCGTTTATGAGGGCAAGAAGATGATGTCGAACACGGCTACCGTCAAAGTCGTGGTCGGGAGCAGGAAACCGTCGAAAAGCAAGAAGGAACATAAGATCGACGTCGGAGACGCGATTTTCGTCCGCGCTTTCGCCGATAAAAAAGACGTGTACCTCGGTGAGCAGGTCACCATCACTTATAAACTCTTCACCCGTGTAACGGTGGAGAATTACAACGTCGGAAAACTCCCGCGAATGGTTGGATTCTGGGCGGAGGATTTCGATTTGAATCCACGGCGGACGAGTTCGGTGGAAACGGTGAACGGAAAGCAATACCGCGTGTTCCTGCTCAAGAAGACGGCTTTGTTTCCAACCCAGGACGGTCGTCTTTCCATCGAACCGTTGAAAATAAACGTTCTCATTCGTGTGCGTCAACGCCGAAAAACGGGCGACACCTTTTTCGATCAGTTCTTCAACGATCCGTTTTTCGACCGGATGCAATCGCGCGAGGTCGAAATCGCGTCGAACAAGCTTATCATCAAAGTGCGGCCACTGCCCGAGAAGAACAAGCCGCCGAGCTTTCATGGCGCCGTGGGGGATTTCGTCATGGAGACGAAACTCGATCGCGACAAGGTGAAAGCCAACGAGTCGATCACCCTGACCGTCAAGATTCGGGGCAAGGGTAATATCAAGCTTCTGGAACCGCCGGAGCTTCAAGTTCCGAATGACGTCGATCACTACGACCCGCGGGTGGAGGAGACGATCACGATGGGCGGGGGACGCATGGGAGGGGTGAAGACGTTTGAATACCTTCTCGTGCCGCGGTACCCTGGCGAGCGCATTATTTCTCCGGTGGCGTTCAGTTACTACGATCTTTCCTCGAAAAGATACGTTA
>JAADGX010000266.1 GCA_013152135.1 Chlorobiota bacterium | reverse complement strand
GAACAACGCTGGTCAGTGCCTCCCGCGCTGTGTATTTCCCCTGAAGCGCATCCTCCACGATCCCGGGTTTGTGAAATATTTTCTCGTACAGGTCGAAAGGGAAGAATTCCTGCCCCTGCTTCCATTGCGCGTACCTGCTACCAAACTGCGAACTTTCAAAAAAGCCGTCAGGAGTGAAACAGATCCACTGCCCGTCGCTGAAACCAACCATCGTCGCAAGTTCCAGTCCCGTTGAATAATCAAATACGTGTACTCCGCCATCGATCTGCGCGGTATATATCCGTTTCTTGTCCCCGGAAACGATTACCCTCATCGCTCCTTGCGAAGAAGGCGTCAATCCTCTCACCCTCGAACCCCGTTGCCAGTCATACACCGTTACGACTTCTCCCTGCGCCGCCACGAGCACCTCTCCGGGATTCGACGTCCAGGCAAAATCACTGGCGAAACCCCGGTCAAGAGCGAAAAGCGTCTTTTCCCTGCGGCGTGAAAGTTCGTAAACGGAAATCGAACCATCCCTCGCACCTGAAAACAAAAACGACCCGTCCGGTGAGAACGCCACCGCGCTGGCGGCTCGTCCGTGTTTGACGATCGTCCGTGCATTTGAACCATCTAAATTCCACAAGGTCACCGAACCATCAGCGCCGGCGGCTGCGATAGTTCTCGAATCAGGTGAAAGTGCAATTCTGTTGATCCAGATCATCGCAGCAGACCAGCTCTTTTCAAGACGGAAATCGCGAGCAGTCCACACGCGAACGGAATCGTCCCTGGAAGCTGTTACCAGTCGACCATCACGGGCGAATGCAATATCGGTCAGGTACACGTTCGAGGCCTTAATCGCCTGAATCATGAGGCCTGTTTTCCATTCCCATAACGTCACGACGCCGTTCATGTCGCCCGCGGCAACAATGTTACCACCGGGGGAAAGCGCTAGACATGTCATCAGCGTGGGTTTCCGGGCGCGGAAAGTCCGCTCTGCAGCACCGGTCAATGCGTTCCAGACTTTCACCGTCGAATCACGGCCGCACGAGATGATCTTCGCCTCGTCACGGGAAAAAACAATATCCCACACCGTTCCCGATTTCCCTTCTTCCAGATACAGGGAAAGCTTCTGTTCCTGCCCGGCAACAGGTCGGGGCCAGGCAAGAAAAAGAAGTATAACGGACCATCCTACAAGATTCCGCAGAAGCTGCAAGAAACGTCCTTCATGATACGTCTGTATACTCTTCATTTTGCCGGGTAAAATTACGCAATTAATTGGAAAAGAGCGAAGATCGAATCTGTGCGGTTCCCCGTCGTTGGAATTCCGACGGAGAAGCAATTAAAAAAACAGGGCCCGTTTGTAACGGTCCCTGAGCTTATCATTCGAAATGCGGAGGGTGAGGGACTCGAACCCCCACAGGCTTACGCCCGGCGGTTTTCAAGACCGCTGCAATACCAATTATGCGAACCCTCCATCACCAACGAATATACCATCTGGAACGAACCAAATCAACAAAGAAGCCCGGCGAACCGGGCTTCCAAGTTTTATTTTGGAACTGCGTAAACGATTTTACGCACGGTATCGAATTGGAGATACGGGTATCGTTCACGAATTGCATCTATGGCATCACCCGCGTTCATCGATGCCCGTAATTCACGATACATCTTCCGGATCTTGTAATCACGAACGGCTTTTTCATTGAATAGTCCGAATTCTTGCAGCTTCACGTATGTGGTATCGTCAATAAGATCCGCAAGAGGGTTCCGGGTTTTTTCCTTTTCGTTGCTCATAGTGCCTCCATATTATTGTTATTGAACGGTTCACAAATCTTGCTTGAGAGCGAAGCACTAGCAATTGTGTCGATGCAAACTCCTCACTGGTACAACAACAGACCCAGCCCCCGAAGGAACCAACGGCGTCTACTTTCGCGACATCCTTTTCCGCAGCAGTCATTACTCTCAACAATCCCTTCTTCTTTTTAGTTCTTTCTCTTTTCTACTGCGGTAAAAATATGTCGATACGCAACGTGATTAATTGGACAATACCTAGCTAAAATATACACTCATCATGGTGCATTGTCAAGTACCGGAAAAAATTTTCTCTTCACGATACCAGATAAATCAATCATACGCAAGAGGGGAGAAAAAGTTGCCCAAAACGTGATTTCGGGCTGAAGTTCACGCTTTATCCGATTTCTTTGACCAGGATATCACTGGATTCGTGGTACGGCGCGGGAATCCATGCGGAGACTACATCTCTTACACTTCCAACGAATGCTCCACGCTCAAGCGCCGTTCTGATGCTGTCTTCGAAGATGTCCGTCCAACCAGGGTAATCCCACTTATCGGCACAGACATTGTGAAACAGCAGGGTAAGCGCCCCATGCCACCTCGATGCTTGACCAATGAAATGCCGGATACGCAATAGTGAAGTTTCTGGGTTGTACTTCCTGTACGACACGAACGTGCCGTCCATCACGTGCAATGGGACTTCCCAAACGGGTGACACGCGATTGGCATCAAAGTCAAAGAGCAGGAAAGGATGAACCATCCCATTACGGTACCCCTCCCTGGCTGCGTGGCCGAGGGTGGAATCGTATTTTATCCCGGCCCTTTCGAGGATATGCAACGTACCGGGATGGCTGTAACGCAGGTAGTGCTGCCGTGACGACGCGGGCATCATACCATATTCCCTAATAAAAACCGCCTTTTCTCTTTCCCACATCCCCGTGTCCAGGTACGTTTCAAAAGAAGGGTGGAACCCGAGTTCCATACCAGCATCCAATGCCTGCTGTCTCCATTTCGTTAAAAATGGATCAGACGGTTTGTAATACCGATCACGTTTATTGCTTTTACCCGTTTTCAGGAAATACGTGGCAGTTACACCGAATCGTTTCTCGATCTCCAATTGCAGGTTGAGCGAGTTGCGATACGGATCTTGCGAAGGATACACCGCTTTCAGGAAATCGCGTAATCTGTTCAGCCGTGCCTCAAAACCACAATTCGGGTCATTTATCAAGAACATCCGGACAATTTCCCGGTATGCTATACCGATCGTCCATTTCCGGAGATAATCAACGTCATGTGTCAATGCCACCGCAAACGGCCTACCCGCAAACCTGTCCTCCATCGGTACATTTCGGCCCTTCGACTCGAGCCTGTGCTTCAAATAAAACGCGTATTCCGCGACGACGGGACGATCCCATTCCTCCCTTCTACCAAGAAGGCCAACGTTGTGCGGAAATCGATCGAATGCATCACGTTCCGTGGTAACCGATTCCTCGTAGAGTGACAGAAAATAAAACGATGCGGCGATGACATCGAATGATGTGGCCTCGTTTTGAGCACGTGTCGGGCAGGGGAACAGCTTTAACAGTGTCAACGAAGATTCCGGATCAGTCCAGTTTTGAACCGTGCTCGAATCCGCAGGCCTCCGTCTTCGAAAAAAATCCAGCGTCGAATGATGAAACGGTATCCAGATCCGACAGGGACGTGGTGATGATCCATAATAAACATCGACAACATCTTCCCGGTCGTCGTTGACGAAACGAGGCCGGTGACCAAGGATCAACGACAACATGGCGCAAGTGTACCGCGCGGGCCTGCGAAACTCATCCGGCACATCGATATGAAATATTAACGTCCGCATTGCTGGAATCTAACGCCGCAATCGCTTGGACACAAACCAACACTCGGGATTACGGATAGTCATTGCTGATTTTCCACTCCGTATTGAGGTGAAAATCTCACATTTTTACGAATCCAGACAATGCCCACCTCGATTGTTCCATAGCTCTGTTCGAAGCATCGGTTTTTCCCCTTCGTGGGGGTCTGGATGTCGAACAAATGGAGTACTACCTCAAGATCAATGCCGACCAGGGTGGAGAGTGCAAGATCATGCACGGGTACGTGGAATGCGGGAACAACATCTGGCAAGATGTCTCTTTCAAAGATTTCGGGGAACTTGTGAGCGATTGCCCCGATGGCGATAGATCGGAAAAGGCTCCGGTACCATCAAAAGCGCCTTTTTCGTTGATAACGATGTCTTGTGCGGTAGACAGATTTTACAAGGAGGTAATGCCGCTTATCGGTGCGGCGCCGGGAATATCACCGCCCTCCCCAAGCCATGACATCAACACTCACGGGAACGACTCCCGCGCGTACCATGCCCAACTCCTTGGCAGCAGCAAGACTCAGGTCGACAACCCGGTCAGGAATCCATGGACCACGATCGTTGACCACCACCACTACTTTCCGACCGTTCTTCTTGTTTGTAACCTTGAGAAGAGTGCCAAATGGCAAGCTTCGATGCGCACACGTCATGGCATTCATGTTATAGCGAACGCCGCTGGCAGTTTTTCGGCCGTGGAATCGTCGCGCATAGTACGATGCCTTTCCTTCGTACGTGGTATAAACCGGCGCCCCGGTATCCGGATCGGAACAACGTTCATGAACAAGATTTTCAGTGCTGGAACACCCCACGACAAACATCACCAGCGCCAACGCGACTCCATGCGCCAATCCATGAGCAACGGATCTATAAATATTCATTTCTTCTTTTTCTTCTCAAATAATCGACAACTTCTTTGACTCGCTGCGACTTTCCGATTCTACAAATCAAAATCGCCTTTTCCGAGTCAATAACAATACAATCCTCCATACCGATAATCGCTACCAGACGATCGTCGTACGTCTCGACATGGCAATTCCTGGAATCAAGAGCGATCGTATTGTCGGTGAGCGTATTGCCCTTCTCATCTTTTGGACTGAGCACGCAGACTTCGTCCCAGCTTCCGAGGTCGCTCCAACCGAAATCACCTCGTATCACATAGGTATTTTCAGCTTTCTCCATTACGCCGTAATCTATTGAAATGCTTGGGATTCCGGCATACGCTTTACGTATCGTCTTATCAAAGTCGTCCGTGCCCACTACTTCTTGAATTGATTGTAATTCCTCGTACAATTCTGGAAGAAGATCCCGGATGACCTCGCGAATAACCGCTGCCTTCCAGACAAATATGCCACTGTTCCAAACAAAATCGTTGCTTTCCAGGAATCGCATAGCGGTTTCCTGGTTTGGCTTTTCCGCAAATGTCTTGACAGGATACGCCTTAAATTCGGGTGCCGGGGTATCCTTCGCATCTGCATCATATTGAATGTAGCCGTATCCC
>JAADGX010000015.1:4647-9834 GCA_013152135.1 Chlorobiota bacterium | reverse complement strand
AATACGGGCTCGGATCCAGCGGATTCTGTTTGTGCGACGTTAACCTTTAATACGCCCCAGACAGGTCTAAGATTGACGGGGGGGAATAACACACAGTGTTTGCCGGGACAAGGAAGCATTGGTGTTGACAGTGTCGTAGAATTCGTCTGGTCGATTGTCGCTTTACGGCATGCTATCGGGACGAATGAAGAGATTACCATAAAGGTTAACGGGGTGGATCAAAGGGGCGATCCACTTACGGATGCCTTTTGTAATCTGACTATTTACGTGCCGCCCCTCGGTGCGCCGTTCCTGGAACCGATATGTGAGACGATTCCACCTGATACGGTTCACTTTGATCCAGTTAGCGGGAAATATGTTCCTGATACTGTTCAGTTCGTAGTAAAAGTGGTGAGTACCGGCGGTTCGCAAGCGCAAGGCGTACGCGGTACGGTTCTTCCTCCTCCCGGTTTCATCATGCCTGATACGGAAATGCCGACAAAAGATTTTACGCCGTTCAACGTCGTTGTTGGCGATACTGCGGTTGCCGTCTGGAGAATGATACCGACACCACAGAGGATCGGTAAGTGGTTTGTCTTTAGCGTCCAGATTGTCACCGATGACGATCAGACGTACCGGTGCACGGATTCTGTTTTTGTTGTCGGGTTGCCATTTGTTTCGGCGTTGCTCATACCGCAGGATAATGTCGGGTATTATGGAGGCGAAAATATCCATGTTCCGATCTTTATCGATGAAAGTGATCAAAAAGGAATAAAGGACATTGATCTTTTCGTTCGCTTCGATCCGACGATCGTGAATTTCGTGGGTATTCAGCGGGCGGGGACGCTGACGTCGAACTGGACCGAAGAGGAGATTGAAATACCTGATCCTGCGAACGAACCGGGATTGGCCAGAGCGCACATCACGAATGCCACGACACCACTCTCAGGTTCGGGCACATTGCTCTACCTGGAAATGTCGGCGGTATTCGGCGCACCGCCAAACCATCTCAAGAACGCTGTTTCCGATCTTCGGTTTGATAGTTCATTGACCCGGATCAACAATGGAACTATCAGTACGCGATTAACCGATGGCATGGTTACGGTGTCGGGTGAGTGTATCCGACCGATGAACGCTACGGATAAATACATCGTAGCCCAGAACAGCCCGAATCCGTTCAATCCAACAACGGCTATCCAGTTCACTGTTCCAGAAGACACGCATGTCAAGCTGGTTGTGATGGATGCATTGGGACGCGAAGTAGCGGTTCTGGTCAACGAGTTTAGAAAGAAGGGGAGTTACACGAGTGTCTTTGACGCTTCTTCGGTTCCAAGCGGCGTGTATTTCTATCGTTTCGAAACGCCGAATTTTCACGCGATCCGGAAAATGATCGTGGCGAAGTAGCATGATGCAGTAATCAAAAAACCGGAAGTTCTCACGACTTCCGGTTTTTTTTGTTTGTGTGAATCTTCATTCTGGTATACTGGCTCATATTGGGAGGCTTGTTGCATGCGCGTAGTAATTGTCACGGCGCTGATGCTATTATGGTGTGGAGCCGGTTCCGCGCAGCGCGCCGATACGGTGGCAAGTGGAAGTAACAAGGAGCATACGCGGTATTCCGTTCTAATCGACAGTCTTCGTTGTGTTACTGCAGGAACGGATACAGTCAGATACAATGCCGTTCTTCAGGCGTATTCCCCCGATCCTTTTTCTGTCTTTCTCACCTTGCACAATGAAGGCTCCGGTCCGGTAAACGGTGTCCGCGCCTGTTTGCGTATACCGGATGCGCTGTCGTTGGCGGATCCCTTGGATTCGTGCAGCATGATTTCCACAATACTTCCCGGCGACAGTGCGACAATTGAGTGGCGGATTCGTATTCCCAGTCCTATCTTGTCGGATACCGTGCTGACGGTGGAATTCCATTTCGGCGTGGACACCCTCATCTCCACGTGCCAGTGGAATGTCTTCATTGGGGCGTTTCGTCAATCTCCCCTTCGCTGCGAATTGCGTGCGCCGGACAGTATCTTGTTTCGTGATACCACATACGTCCCGCAAGAATTCCCCGTTCACCTCGTCGCCTGGAACAGTGGAATCGAGCGCGTTTTCGATGTACAGGCGCTTTTACTTCACGATTACCGCTTCAATATTGTCGATACGTTGGGTGCCTTTCGTCTGCTCGCTGACTCACTGGATGCCGGCGACACGGTCAGAGCTGTATTTCATCTCAGGGTGAATCCTAGAATGCTGGACGGGGTTGACAGGCTGCGCGTCATGATCACGGGGCGGAATCTCTCGTCCTCGATATGTGAACACGAGCTCTGGGTTCAGCATGCCATGCGTCCGGAACTCTCGCTCACGTGTCGTGCTGAAGTTGACAGTCTGCGGTTCGACGAAGCGCTTGCGACGTACATACCGAATCCGTTTCGAGTAACCGTGGTTGTTGCGAACAAGGGAGAAGTGCCTTCACGACAGACACGGCTGTTCTTTGCCGGGCCACCCCGGTTCACACCTGTCTCTGGATCACCGCTCGTCAACATTGGCGAACTGCTGCCCGGTGTATCGGTTACTCACTCCTGGATGATGCGAGCATTGCCTAGAACGGTTGGAAGAATGGATTCGCTGATACTTCAGGTGCGGGGTGTCGGTGGATACGAGAATGCACCGTTGTTCGAGGATTGCCGGGTTCCCATATACGTGCCAGCGGCACGGGCTTCGTCATATACTGTTCACTGTGAAGCGCCGGATTCCATTATTTTTGCAGGAGGTCGGTATTCACCGGATCCATTTGAATATGTTGTAACGGTCAGAAATAGCGGTAGGGCGGTCGGTATGGGAATCAACGTTACCCTGCTCTTACCCGCAGGGGTGGAACTCGACGCTGGGGAATCCGTCATCAAGACCTTGCCCGATCTCCAACCAGGTGAAGAAACAAGAGCTGTATACAGGTTGCGACCGATACCTCGTGGTGACACGACGACGGTCCGTATTTGTGCGGAAGTGAAGGATAATGCAGGACACGGAGGTGCGTGCTGTCGTGATGTGCTCATTCCGCGTACGGATGTCGGAAAGCTGGAGATACAGTGCAGCGGTCCATCTGCGCTTGTCATCGATTCGTTGCGTGGCGATTATTCACCGAATCCATTTTCAGTTCGTTTGTTGGTGCGGAACACGGGCCTTGATGCTTTGAGGAATCTCACCGCCGTCATACTGCCGCAGTCTCCTGATGTACAGGTTATTGGTAACCCTCAGCAGCAGGTTACCACTTCGCTCCCGCCCGGCGATTCAGCGGTGGCCACCTGGCGGGTGATGATGCAGGCACGCCAACAGGATGGAACCGTAGAGATCCGCGTACAAGTGCGGGCGGATGATATAGAACTTGTCGAGTGCGTTGTACGTGTCTTTGTGCCCGGTATGGGCAAACCACAGTTGGCAATGTTGTGTCAAACCTCGCCGGCCGATACTCTCCATTATCTCATTTCCCGCAACGATTACGAGCGCAATCCGTTCACGGTCACCGCGACGGTATCCAATATCGGTTCTATGCAAGCGAAAAACGTTCGGGTACTGGTGATTCCCGGGAACGGCGTGGCTTTGGCCGCAGGCGAGGTATCGGAAAAAGCACTCGTTCCCGGAACGCTGGGGACTGGAGAAACGGGAGTAGTTTCCTGGAACGTGCACCCCGTTGCCGCTGATTCCGGCGCGCTCCGTGATTTCACCATGATCGCGACTGCTGATAATGCCTCCGAGGAGAACTGTTTCGTCACGCTATTCGTTGTGGGAATTCCCAGGCTCGTCAACCTTGCTATCCCGGCGGATAACCTTTTGCAATACGGGGAACGCATTCTCGTTCCGGTATTGATCGATGAGATTGCGGGCAAACGTATCGAACAGTACCGCCTTCGAATCGCGTTCGATAAAGACGTCGTGTCCTGCACGGGCGTTGTAACGGAAAATTCGTTGACGGCTTCGGGTTGGAATCCCTCCGTCAAACTCGATGTTGGGCCGGGGATAGTGGAAATATCTAGCGCGGCTGCTCCCGGCTCCGCGTTAACGGCAGGAGCAGGCCCACTGTTTCATCTCCAGATGGAAGCGGTGTTCGGGGCGGGAAATCAAGCGCTGCTGGTTGCCCGCTCTCCGATTCGGATTGACACTGCTGATGTAAACGCGGGAATGATGCGCGTGAAATGGACGGACGGTTTGGTAACCGTCAGCGGCGAATGCGTTGAACCCATGAACGCGGGCCCCCGTTTCGTTCTGTTCCCTAATAGCCCCAATCCATTTAATCCATCTACGCGGCTCCGTTTTCGTATTGACGGCGGCCAGGCGGTTTTCACCAGGCTGATCGTGACCGACCGGTTCGGCCGTATCGTTTCGACGTTGGTCGATACATCTCTACAGCCGGGCGATTATTCTGTCGTGTTTAATGCAAACGGATTATCCACCGGCGTGTATTTCACGCAATTGATTATCGGGCAAAGGGTTCAGACGAGGAAAATTCTTTTGTTGAAATAACTGCCACCGTTTTTCTCACGGGGAATCAATATGAAAACAACGCAGCTTCCGGCTGTCTGATTTAATCTTGAGAGACGATCATGTGCAAGAATATCCTAAGGGAATCTGATTTCATCTGTCGGTTTCAAGACGGAAGGAAAACGTCCTGGTTTACGTGCGCGATTGTGGCGCTTGCGCTGTTCCCGGTGATGATCCACACCGTGTGCTCCCAGCCCGAAGTGCGAATCATGAGCGTCGACAGCTACGATTTCCCCCGGGTCGCGATTGAATTCGAGGCGAAATGCGCAGGTAAAACAACGTTCGGAATAACAGCAAAAAACCTGACAGTCGTGGAGCAGGAGAAGGTCATCGAGTCGTTTCAACTCGATTGTCCACCCCCGGGATGCCTTTCCGCCGCTGTTCTCGTGGACCGGGCCGCGCGTTTCGACGACAGTGTCAGGTACCGGGTCAGGGACGTTTTGTATGCGTTCTTTGATCGTTTTGACGGTACCTGCGATGAAGCCACGCTTATAACTGCGGAGAATCACGCTATTGTCAAGGTGTTTATGACCAATGACAAGGAGTTGCTGAAAACTGGTATCGATGCCATCCATTCCGGGATACAAACGGCGTTATGGGATGGTTTGTATGCGACAATCTCCGAGTTGCTCAATAATGCATCCAATCTTTGTCGTAATATACTGCTCATCACAGGTG